>JAFZEB010000120.1 GCA_017560855.1 Ruminiclostridium sp. | reverse complement strand
GAGGTGGCTCTGATCGTTGCCTCCAAGGGCGCAGACCTGCACCTGATCAGCAGCGACCTCTTTGGCCCCATCATCGTTGTGGTGGTCATCACCACCATCATCACCCCCATCCTGCTGAAGCTGGCCTTCCAGGAGCGGGAACCCTCCAGAATCACCATGCATCCTACCCTCTGACAAAGAGAAAGCCCCTTGAGGTTGACACCTCAAGGGGCTGAATTTTTATTGGGTCAAACAGTCTTCCAGGGCCTTTGCCCCATCGGGGACATGCTCCTCCAGCAGTTTCAGCAGGTACCAGGCCTGGTCCCACTCCTTCTGGGTGACCTTTCGGTAGAGGGCCTCGCCCCGCCACCGGAACCAGTCCACCACCTTGGCCATGACCCCGATGCCCATGTGGTATAGGTTCGGGCTGAGACCAGGGAACACGTGGTGGATGGAATCCTGATGGGCCACACAGAGCCGGGGCATCAGGGGGATCTTCTGCTCCTGCAGAACCAGAGAATCCAAGGCCAGTTCCAAGCGATAGTGGGAGGAACCCTCCTTGACCCAAGGTTTCATGGCCTCGTGGATCTTCTCATCCAGTATGAAATGCAGCAGGCAGCCTGCCGCATAAGACCGGGCGGTGGGGTCCGTTCCTCGGATGGACTCAGCCAGCCAGGGCAGGACTTCCTCCCGCCACACGGCATGGTAATGCCGTACCTTCCCGTATCCCAACCCGGAAAATTCCAGGGGGTCCGGGCCGTACAGGCCCATCTGAAAGGCGGTGTGGTCGGTCACCAGACGGTCACGAACCTCCGGAGATAAATATTCCAAACACTTTTTTCCATAATAGGTATGAGCGTTATAATCTGCCATAGTTTACCAACTCCATTCCCCTTTATCATATCGCCTTTCTTCTTTTCTAGCAAGTGGTTTTTATGGAAATTTTTTATATTTTCAACAAATTTCTTCCATGTGCGATCCAGACTCCATATCTCTTTGCCCACAAAAACAACCCTGGGAACATCGTTCCCAGGGTTGTTTTTTCAGTGCAGGTTCAAAATCAGGAAGAGGCTTAGACAGAGGCTCAGAATGCAAGCTGGGACGGTATATTTGCAATACCGCTTCCAGCTGATCTTGTACCCCTCTCGGGCTGCCACCGACAGGCCCACCACGTTGGCAGATGCACCAATGGGAGTGGCGATGCCGCCGATGTCGGTGCCCTTGGACATGGTCCAGGCCAGGGTGCTCAGGTCCATGCCCAGGGTGTCGGACAGGGACAGGATCACAGGGACCATAACGGTGGTCATGGGGATGTTGTCCACAAAGGCCGAACAAATGGCGGTAAACCAGATGAGGACCACCACCATCATCACATGGTCTCCCCCGGCCAGCCCCGCCAGGAACTGGGCCAGACCGTCCAGCACATGGGTCTGCTCCAGGCCGCTCACCACCACCATCATGCCGATGATGAAAGCAAAGGTCTTCCAGTGGACCTTTTTCAGCAGGTCCATGGGATATTTCGTGGCTGCCAGGGTCATGCTGCCCGCCATCAGGCCGATGGTGGGCATGGTAAGGCCCGTGGGGTTGTGGGTCATCACCAGGAGGATGACACCCAGGAAGATGGCAAAACACTGGTTGAACCTCCCCCGGTCGGGGATGGCATCTGCCGGGTCAAGCATCCCCAGAAAAGGGTCTGCCTCTCCGACCCCCTTGCCCAGCTGGGCACGAAAGGCCAACACAAAGTAGACCACCACCAGGCAGAAGGCGGCCAGGCAGATGACGCCGTTGTTTTGAATAAAGTCCCAGAAACCCAGACCCAGGGAGGTACCCAGGATGATGTTGGGGGGATCGCCGCTCATGGTGGCCGCACCGCCCAGGTTGGCAGAAAAGATCTCGGCAATGATCACAGGGGCCGGGTCAAACTGCAGCATGCGTCCCATCTGGACCGTGGCCACCACCATGAAGAGGATCACTGTGATACTGTCTACGAACATGGACAACAGAGCCGAAAAGAGCATGAAGACCACCAGGATCAGAGTGGGCTTAAAGTGGACCTTTTGGGCCAGCCACAGGCAGATCCAGTCAAAGAAACCAGCCTCGCTCAGCTCCTCGGCCAGGATCATCATACCCAGCAGGAAGAGGATGGTACTCCAGTTGATGCCCGTATTAAATTCGGTGATGCCCATGTGGGAAAACCAGAACTCGAAATGGAAGAAGCTGTCCACACTGAGGGCCTCCCAGATGGAGGGGAACCCCCCAACGGTCAGCAACAAAACAAGAATCATCGCCCCACCAGAAGACAGGGCGATGATGGCTCTTGAATGTTTTCCCCAGATGATATGGACGAACATAAACAGGGCAATGGCAATGGCCAGGATCTGGCTCAGCAGCATGAACGTCCCTCCCAGGATTTCAGGTTATCAGCAGTAGCGCAGCAGGATCATGCCCATGCTGATGGCCACCACGATGATGGATGCGGGTGCAGAGTACTTGCAGTAACGGCCCCAGCTGATGGGATGGCCGTCACGGGCTGCAATGGAGGTGCCAGCCACGTTGGCAGAGGCACCAATGGGGGTAGCGGAACCGCCGATGTCGGTACCCATCGCCAGGGTCCAGGCCAGGGTGTCCAGAGGAACGCCCATGGTGGCGGACAGAGAGTTGATGATGGGAACCATAGTGGCAGCAAAGGGGATGTTATCCACAAAGGCAGATGCGATGGCAGACAGCCAGATGATGATGATAACCATCACCACGATGTTGCCGCCGGTGATGTTGGCGATGCCGTTGGCCAGAGCCTCCAGCACGCCGGTCTCCTCCAGGCCGCTGACGGCCACGAAGAGACCGATGAAGAAGTAAACGGTCTCCCAGTCCACGCGCTTGAGCAGGTGGAGGGGGGCCTTATTGGTGATCAGTGTAAGGGTTGCCGCAAAGACACCGATGGTGGCCACGGTGAGGCCAGTCATAGCGTGGGTAACCAGCAGAGTGACGATGAGCAGGAAAATGGCCACGTTCACAGCAAAGGCCTTCTTGTCGACGATGGCATCCTCAGGGCTCAGACCGCAGGAGCCCACGGTGCTCAAGTCTGCATGGGAGACCAGCTCCTTGCGGAAGCAGAAGTAGAAGAAAGGGACCATCAGAACCAGAGACACCAGCGCAATGACACCGGTGTTCATCAGGAAGTCGAAGAAGGAATATCCCAGGGCGGTACCGATGATGATATTCGGGGGGTCACCGGACATGGTGGCAGAGCCGCCCAGGTTGGCTGCGAAGACCTGGGAAATGATGAAGGGCACCGGGTCGAACTTCAGCAGGTGGGCCAGACGGACGCTGGCAACCGCCAGGAAGAGGATGACGGTGATACTGTCGATGAACATGGACAGGAAGGCGGACAGGATCATGAACGCCACAAACAGAGGTGCAGGCTTGTAGTTGACGGTCTTGGCCAGGCGCAAGCAGAGCCAGTCAAAGAAGCCGGCCTCACCCATGCCTTCCACCATGACCATCATACCGGTGATAAAGATGATGGTGCTCCAGTTGATGCCGCTGTGCATTTCACCGCCGTGGCCCACCGTATACCAGAAGGTCGGCTCGATCATGGTGTGCAGAGCAAGGGATGCCTTCACAGCCTCGAAACTTTGCATGGCCAGGATGAAGACCACCAGAATGGTCGCACCGCCAGCCACCAGGGCCACCAGGTAGCGGGGGAATCGTTCCCGAACGATCTCCACGAACATGATGACGAAGATGATAACTGCCAAAATCTGACTTAACATAAAATTTTTCCTCCCCTGGGGATGGGGGTGGTCAGAACGCCCTCTCCCCGATGTGTGTGTGTCGGTCATCCCGGACAATGATATGCCCCTTCCAGGAAAACCTTGCTGTGTTTTCTTGTGTGATTGTTGTGTGGTGTGTGAAAATTGTATTTTTTTACCTGCCATTCCTGCTTATGGTAAACTTCCGGGCAGGCAAAAAGGAGCAGGGCAACGGATTGTCCTGCTCCCGGGTTGGCTTGCTCTTGGGAGCATATGAGTTTGATTGGCTCAGCCTTCCGTGCTGCTGAACGCCTCAAACTTGCAAAGCTGCTGGCAGACGCCGCAGCCTACGCACTGGGTGGGGTCGATGACTGCCTTTTTGTCTTTCCAGGAGATGGCAGGGCAGCCGATCTTCATGCACATGGTGCAGCCCTTGCACTTGTCCGGGTCAATGTACAGGGGGGGATTTTTCTTGACGGACTTGAGCAGGGCACAGGGACGGCGGGTGATGATGACGGAAGGCTCCTCCGCCGCCAGTTCCTCCAGGACCACCTCTTCGGTGGCCTTCAGGTCATAGGGATCCACCACCCGGACCCGGCGGATGCCCATGGCCTTGCACAGGACTTCCAGGTCGATCTGGCCGGCAGGCTCACCCCGGAGGTTCTTGCCGGTGGTGGGGTTCTGCTGGTGGCCGGTCATACCGGTGATGGAGTTATCCAGAATGATAACCGTAGAGTTACTCTGGTTGTAAGCGATGTTGGCCAGGCCGGTCATGCCGGAGTGCATGAAGGTGGAGTCGCCCAGGACGCCCACAGTCTTTCCTTCGCTCTCTTTGCCCAGGGCCTTGTTAAAGCCGTGGACGGAACTGACCGATGCGCCCATGCACTCGCAGGACTCGATGGCATACAGGGGCTCGTAGGCCGCCAGGGTGTAGCAGCCGATGTCACCCAGGGCCGTGATCTTGTGCTTGGCCAGGGTGTAGAACAGGCCCCGGTGGGGGCAGCCTGCGCACAGGACAGGTGGACGGGGAGGGATCTTCTCCTCCAGGCCCACCCAGGGCTTGGCCACGCTCTGGAGCTTTTCGGCCACCAGACCCTGAGAAAATTCACCGATCAGAGGCAGGGTATCCTTGCCGGTGACAGTGAGGCCCAGATTGCGGCAGTGTTCCTCGATGATGGGGTCCAGCTCCTCCAGGACGATGACCCGGTCCACCTTGGCGGCGAAGTCCAGGATCTTCTGGCGGGGCAGGGGGTTCACCAGGCTCAGCTTCAGGATGGAGGCCTTCTCGCCAAAGACCTCACGGGCGTACTGGTAGCAGGTGGAGGAGGTGATGATGCCGAAGGATCTGTCCTCCCCCAGCTCCTCCCGGTTCAGGTCGGTGGTCTCGGCAAACGCAATGAGCTTCTCGGTCCGGGCCTCCACGATGGGGTGGCGGGGACGGGCATTGCCGGGGACCATGACGTATTTGGCGATGTCCTTGACATACTTCCGCGCAGGGGCTTCCTGCCGTTCCCCCAGCTCCACGATACTCTGGGAGTGGGAAATGCGGGTGCAGAGTTTCAGGAAGACCGGGGTGTCGTACTCCTCGGACAGCTCATAGGCGATCTTGGCGAAGCGCAGAGCTTCGTCGGAATCGGAAGGCTCCAGCATGGGGAGCTTGGCGGCGATGGCATAGCGGCGGGAGTCCTGCTCGTTCTGAGAGGAGTGCATGCCGGGGTCATCGGCCACGCAGATAACCATACCGCCGTTGACGCCGGTGTAGGAAATGGTAAAGAGGGGGTCGGCCGCCACGTTCACACCCACGTGCTTCATGACGCAGGCAGAGCGCTTGCCCGCCAGGGCTGCGCCGAAGGCCACCTCCATGGCCACCTTTTCATTGGGGGCCCATTCGCAGTAAATCTCGTTATATTGGGCAGCCCGCTCAGTGATTTCCGTGCTGGGCGTACCCGGATAGCTGGAGATCAGGCAGCAGCCGGCTTCATACAGACCGCGGGCCACTGCTTCATTACCCAGCATTAATTGTTTCATGTTGGTTCCCCTTTCTGGGTGTCCGCCGGAGAACAGACGGACTCAGTATATTCGTTATTTTATCATACCATCTTTCTGCTATTTCGTAAACGCATTTTCCTGACAAAAATACGAAGCATTCATGTTTTTCTTCTGTTTTTCCCTACGGATTGTCCAAACATTCTACATTTCTTCCATTTTCTCCCACATATGTCGAATCTGCACGAATCCTGCGATAAGTTTTTCCTTATCTTTGCCAGTTTTTGCCAATTCACTCTTGAGTTCGCTGTCTCATTGTGATAAATTATGGTTGACCGGTCCACATTGCATCATTTCACAACGAAAACATCGGGGAGGAACCTGCCTTCCCGAAAGGGGAGACACACACGCATGGAAAGTAAGAAAAGGATTCTCATCGCCGACACCAGCGAGGAGTTCCGCGCCGCTCTGGCTGAGGCCCTGGAGAGCGAAGAGGGACTGGAGGTGGCAGGCCAGACCAACGACGGTCAGGATGCCATCCGCCTGGCCCGGGAGCTGGCCCCCGATATTCTGGTGATGGACCTGGTTCTGGGCCGGGTCGACGGTCTCGACGTGCTGAAGGCCGTGAGCACCCTGCCCGTGAGCACCCTGGTGCTGTCCGGCTTTGCCCGGGGCCCTATGGCCGATCGGGTGGCCGAACTGGGCGGGGACTATTACATGGTAAAACCCTGCCGCATCCCGTCTGTCATTGAGCGGATCCGCCTGCTGGGCAGCCAGCACTGGTGCGAGGATCTGCTGCCCAACCAGCCCTCTGCCCTCCGGCAGACCCTGGAAGCCAACGTCACCGCCATCATCCACGAGATCGGTGTCCCTGCCCACATCAAGGGCTACCAGTACCTGCGGGAGGCCATCATCATGACCGTGGAGGACATGGAGGTCATCAACGCCGTCACCAAGATCCTCTACCCGGAGGTGGCCCGGAAGTTCGGCACCACTGCCAGCCGGGTGGAGCGGGCTATCCGCCACGCCATCGAAGTGGCCTGGGATCGCGGGGACCTGGACACCCTGCAGAAGTACTTCGGCTTCACGGTAAGTAATTCCAAGGGAAAGCCCACCAATTCGGAATTCATTGCCATGATCGCTGACAGATTACAGTTACAGAGACGGCAGGGGTAAAATCGAGAAAACCATTGGGACACAAGGAATTGTGTCCCTTTTTCTTTGTCTGCATACAGGCCTATAAACTCATAATTGGTTGGCATGAACAAAAGAGCCCCCGGAAAGTTGTACTTTCCAGGGGCTCTCATTATTATCTTATTTTCAATCCGCCAGAGATTGCAGATAAACGGACAGCAGTCGGAGGGCGGTCTCTTTGTCTTTGGGGGCACAGGCATTCAAGCGAGCCAGGATCTCCTCCTGCCGGGCGGTCATGGTAGTCTCGCTCTCTGTGAGGATCTCGTCCGGGGTGATGTGAAGGGCTTCGCAGATACGGAGAATGGTTTCAACCCGCATATTGACCGTGCCCCGCTCGATGTCTGCGTAGGTTCTACTGGATAGTCCTGCGACCTCTGCGACCTCCACTTGGGTCATTCCGGTTTTCTTACGAATCGCCAATAACTTGTTGCCGATTTCTCTCATATCTAAAAGAAGCATAATCCTTCCTCCTGTTGCGTATATATAGGAATTTTAGTTCCTAAAACGCTTGACAAACAGGTGTCAAAGCAACATAATAACGAGAAGAATAGTTCCTGTTTTATGAAAGAAAAGGTGGTGAATGCATGGGCGTATATATGGGAACAAAAGAGGCCGCTGAGAAGTGGGGATGCAAAGCTGCCACAGTTGCCAAGTGGTGCCGTGAAGGCAAAATCCCAAAAGCAGAACATGACGGAAAAGGTAGCCCGTGGCGTATCCCTGCGGATACAGAGAGACCAACAAGGAAAAAATAATACAAAACGGAGGCGATATGTATGGCAGGTAGGCTAACGGTCATTGGCACTACCGGAAACGACTATCTTATGGGCTCGGTTAATCTATATCTTGACGGCATTAAAGTTGCATCTGTAGGAGGTACACGAGTTTCTATCCCCATCTCCAAAGCATGTACCCTTTCGTGCGCATATAGAAACCGTAGCGGAGTAAATTCTGTACAGCTTGATACAGATTTTCAAACCACAGTAAAGATCGAGATACTAGAACCCGGAACCTTGAGCAATCCAGCTCGAATTGGATTAGCTATCGTGGAACAAGTCCCCATAAATGAAAAATTGTATGATGTATGCAAAAACGCAAACATTCAAAACATACATGCAGAAGAAGCACTCGATCAGCTGAAAGCGGTTGCAAAAGATGCGGGATTTGACTGCAGTGATGAGGACTTGATTCAGGTATGCACACAAATACGAAAAGAAACTCCCGTGGCAAATGATACTCCTACGGAAGACGAATCAAATACTGAAGAAGACGAAATCAAAGTACCCGGCAAACTAGTGGTTTTGAATCATGATGTATCCAATAAAGTTGAGCTTTACTTGGATGGCTCCCACATTGGTACACTCAAAAAAAAGGAAAAACTCTCCGTTCCAATTACTAAAACCGGCACACTTTCTTGCAAAATACTGGGAACATTCAGAGACATATCCGGAAATAGCGAACTAAAAATTAAGACCGGATATATTTCGTTGGTAAAAGTTGAATGGCTCGTACACATTCTGTCCCCCAACGAGCTCACTATGAATCTCTTGAAGGAACTCTCCCTCAAAGAGAAACTGTATCTCGACTGCAAAGAAGCTGGAATTGCTTCTGCTGACTCTAGAGCAAACATCGCCAAAATCAAGCTGATTGCAGAAAACATGGGCCTTACTTGCGAGGAAACTGACCTCCTTGAATTGTTCAATCAGGCCAAGGAGGATGACGCCCGTAAAGCAAAAGCCGAAGAGACAAGAGCTGCCGAACAAAGGAAAAGAGAACAAGAGTCCGAGGCCGAAAAAGCAGTAGAGGAAAGCAAGCGCTATGTCAACTATGTTGGCCGTGAAAAGCTTGTTCAGATGTGTTTTGACGAAGCCGCAAAATATCGAACCATCGAAATGAAATGCATTGAGGATGAGAATTACATCCGCAATGCTGGTGATTCTCTTTATCAAAGCTCCAAACAAAAAGAGCACGATTGGGCCACTCACGGCGGTATTGCAAGCGGTATCGCCGGTGGTGCTGCCGGTCTGGCAACTGCAATGAACATTCAGCAAAAGAACGCAGACATCAGAGCACGAAATGACTCTCTCGGCTATGCTATCGCAGGCATGCAGGTACAAGCCTCTGCAAAAGTAAGAGAACGCAAAAAAGAGGCCATAAAAAATGCTGAGATTTGGGAGGAACGAGTCAAGAACGCCAAGCAAAGACTCGTCGAAAACCTTCCCGAAGATGATCTCTTGGCCAGACTGTCCCCCAGTTTTGTTAAAATGAGTCCCAGCGAGATCGGAACCATTGATATCGAAGTGACCATTTCTTCCACGCCCGGCTTGGTCATCTATGATACCGTTCCTGCGGTGGTAGATGGGCACATCAAGGCCGTCTTCTGGAATAATGACACTCGTGTAGGTGAAGCTGTTCTGTCTCTCCCCTACCAAGGAGCCATTAGAAACACGACTTTGAAAAGTGTATTCCTGCCGAAGGACAAGGCGACAACGAACTACAGCGTTACCTTCGAACCCATTGATTTGTGGGTTATTGAAACCCCCGATACCGTTCGATAAAAACCTTCGGGAAGCGGGCGATTCGTGAATCGCCCCTACAACAACGCAACTGGTACGGAAAAGGCTCCCTTGTCCAAAGAGAGCTGGCACGGCGTAGCCGTGACTGAGGGATTGTGCAGCAGGAACCTTCCCATCCTATCGAAAGTCAATGCAAATTCGCGACGGTTTCCGTGACAATCCCTCCGCCTCGCATTCGCTCGGCACCTCCCTTTACACAAGGGAGGCTTAGGTTGTACCACACCCCCACCCTTTTCAGACAGAAAAAAATCCCACGGAGTTTCCTCCGTGGGATTTTTCTTGTCTTGATTCAGTTCCGACTAGGATTAGTTGTAGTCGTAGAAGCCCTTGCCGGACTTGCGGCCCAGACGGCCTGCACGGTACAGGACCTTGTACAGATGTGCGGGACGATACTTGGAGTCAGCGGTCTCCTGGTACAGGGACTCCATGACGTTGATCATGACGTCGATGCCGATGGCGTCAGCCAGCTTCAGGGGACCCATGGGCAGGTTGTAGCCCAGCTCGCAAGCCTTGTCGATGTCCTCGTAGGAGCAGACGTTCTCGCCGGCCAGGATAGCAGCCTCGTTCATCATGGGGCACATGACACGGTTAGCAATGAACATGGGCACGTCGGAAACGGTAACGAACTCCTTGCCGAAGCCCTTAGCGCAGGCCTTGCCGGTCTCCACGGTGTCCTCGGAGGTGTCGTATGCGGGGATGATCTCAACCAGCTTCATTGCGGGCACGGGGGAGAAGAAGTGCATGCCCAGGAACTTCTCGGGGCGCAGGGAGGAAGCTGCCAGCTCGGTGATGGACAGGGAGGAGGTGTTGGAAACGAAGATAGCCTCGGGCTTGATGACGGGAGCCAGCTTAGCGAAAGCGTCCTTCTTCAGCTCCATGTTCTCGACCATAGCCTCGAAGACGATGTCGACGTTTGCCAGATCTTCCAGGGTGGTGGTAGCAACCAGCTTGCCCAGCAGAGCGTCAGCCTCTTCCTGGGTCATCTTGCCCTTTGCGATCTTCTTGTCAAAGTTCTTCTTGATGCCGGCAACGCCCTTCTCCAGGGTGGGGGTTCTGTGGTTGTACAGGACCACGTCGTAGCCGCCTTCCAGAGCGACCTGTGCGATGCCTCTGCCCATGCTGCCTGCGCCGTAAACGCCAACAATCTTAACTTCCATGATATAACTCTCCTTAAAATATAATGTTTCATCAGCACCCGGTTGGGTGCCAGCATAATCGGCCGTACACACTATGACGGAGGACTTGCAAATGCACGCAATCCTTCCATTCTTATTGTGTTCGTCTTATTTTACAGGATGCCGCCGATTCCGTCAAGGGCAAACCAATCATTTCCACCATTTTTTCTGATTTTCACCCCCTGGTTTCGTGTGCTTTACCCATTTAACGGACTGGCATTCCATGGACCAAAACAGCTTTGCAGGACACCCTGCAAATTTTCCGTTCAGTTTGTCGATTTTGTGCAATCTGACAGAACCGTTTTTCCTGGTTTTGTTCACTCGGACAGGGTTTCTCCTGTCACGTCTTAGTTTATGTGTAGTACTTAGTCTATCAAAAATAATCAATATTCAGCATGTGCCCTTTTGTTTCTTATGGTATAATACATCTGTAGAAGTTGTCCCGTTAGGAATCTATTGCTGCGGGCATTCTTCTTATGCCCTGGCAATAGCCAACCCCTACATTAAGGAAAGAAAAATTCATCAGGAGGAATACTATCATGGAATTTTTACTGAACGAAGACCAGCAGATGATCCACGACCTGGCAAGAGACTTTGCACAGACCGTTCTGGCTCCCCGTATCGAGGAGATCGAGGCTGGCGAGCTGGTTGAGGTTTCCACCGGCGAAAAGCTGCCTCAGCTGCCCCACGACATCCACATGCAGCTGGCTGAGTGCGGCTTCATCGGCATCTCCTTCCCCGAGGAGTACAACGGCATGGGCATGGGCCACGTTGAGCAGACCATCATTCTGAAGGAACTGTCCCGCGTCTCCCCCTCCGTCGGTAAGTGCCTGGACGTTTACATCCTGGGCCTGGAAGCTCTGGACCTGTACGCTTCCCCCGAGCAGAAGGCTAAGTACCTGGCTCCCTGCTGCTCCGGCGAGCAGACCGTCTCCTTCGCATTCACCGAGCCCGAGACCGGTTCCGACCCCAAGATGCTGAAGACCCGTCTGGTCAAGCAGGCTGACGGCACCTACCTGCTGAACGGCGTTAAGCGCTTCATCTCCAACGCTGCTTACGACGGCCCCTGCGTCCTGTTCGCTCTGGAAGCTACCGAGGACGGCAAGGACATCGTTACCGGCCTGGTGATCGACAAGTTCTGCAAGGGCTACTCCATCTCCAGCCCCTGGGACAAGATCGGCTACAAGGGCTCCCACGTCTATGACATCTTCATGGACGACATCGTTGTCACCGAGGACCAGATCCTGGGCAAGCACGGCGACGGCTTCACTCAGCTGCTGGGCACCACCGCTTACGGCAAGCTGGGCTTCACCGCAGTCTTCGTCGGCACCGCTCTGGGCGCTGCAGACCTGGCTCTGGCATACTGCCAGGAGAAGCTGCACCGCGGCAAGTCCATCACCAAGTTCCCCACCACTCAGCTGCGTCTGTCCACCATGCTGACCTACGCTCACACTGCTGAGCTGCTGATGCTGGAAGCTGCTGACTACTGCGACCACAACCACTTCGAGAACGACGACATCGCTACCATGCGTGCTGTCCAGGCTCGTACCGCTCAGGCAAAGGGCTACGCTGCTGAGACCGCTACCAAGGTTGCTACCATGGCTGTCAACGCTATGGGCGCTTACGGTGTCTGCGATGAGTACCAGGTCGAGCGCTTCCTGCGTGACGCTTCCATCGCTCCCAACATCGAGGGTTCCGGCGACATCCAGTACCTGATCCACGGCATGTACGTCGCTGCTAACGGCAACACCAACTAATTTTTAGTTCACGCCTTAGCAAAAAACTTTAACTAAGTTTTCTAAGTTGACCGGCCTTTCGGGGCCGGTCAACACTAGAAAATAAAGTAACACTTAGGAAACTAAGTAAAAAATTTATTAATGGAGGATTTTCATCATGAAGCCTGTTTATCCCGCTCCCAGAGCTCTGCCTACCTATGAGAACCTGCTGCTGGACATGGTCGAGCCCAACATCCTGAAGGTTACCCTGAACCGTCCCAACGCTTACAACGCTCTGTCCCATGGCCTGGTTGAGGACCTGATCAACCTGTCCCAGTGGCTGGTCGACGAGTACTACAACATCCGCGTCGTCCTGCTGTACGGCGGCGACGAGGGCAAGGGCTTCTGCGCTGGCCTGGACGTCAAGCAGGGTCTGTCCGAGTACGAGTGCACCGTTCCCGGCTTCTATCACTACCAGGTCAAGCTGGGCGAGCTGGAAATGTACATCTCCAAGACTCCTCAGCCCTGGATCACCCTGATCGACAACGTCTCCGGCGGCGGCGGCTTCTCCCTGGCAATGTGCTCCGACATCCGTGTCTGCACCAAGACCGCTCGTTTCTCCTGCTTCTATGCTAACGTTGGCATCGGCGGCTGCGACATGTCCTCCTCCTACTTCCTGCCCCGTCTGATCGGTACCGGCCGTGCATTCGAGATGATGCTGACCGGCAACTTCATCAACGCTGAGGAAGCTTGGAACCTGGGCCTGGTCTCCAAGGTTGTTGACGCTCGTGCTGACCTGGTCCCCGCTGGCCTGGAGCTGGCTCGCGTCATCGCAGCTAAGGATCCCATGGCTGTCCGCCTGACCCGTGAGGCTATGCGCGCTAACGTCGACGCAGGTGGCTTCGACAACGCTCTGCAGGTCGAGAACCGCAACCAGACCCTGATGATCGCTCACAACATGAACAAGGACGCTTCTCAGGATCCCATCGGCAAGTACTGGATCGAGGATCGTACCGATCCCATGAACCCCAAGGGCGCTAACTAATTTTAGGTTTTCCTAATTTTATAGGCTTTTGAGTCATGACAAAAGACCTCTGGCTTCGGCCAGAGGTCTTTTTTTGCTTGCCAAGTCCGGTTGAATTCACCTCGTTGGTTTGCTATAATGGTGCCATCAGAATCCCCCGGAATCTACCCCATTCACGAGAGGAGGCAAACTCATGTTTTGTATCCATTGCGGCAAACCCGTTCAGGAGGGCCAGAAATTCTGTGCCCACTGCGGCAAACCCATCACCCCGTCGGAACCTGTCCAGCCCCCCAAGGCCCCTGTTTCCCAGAAGCAGGCCACTGCGCCCAGCAAGAAAAACAGCAAGGCCATCATCGGTGTGGCCGCTGCAGCCCTGGTGATCGTCGTCGGTCTCTTCATCGGCTCTGGCCTGGGCGGAGACAAGGACGGCTCCCCCGCCCTCTCCCAGACCAGCCAATCCGGTGATGTGGAGACCATGGCCCGGCCCCAGCTGGTGGATTTCTCTGCCGTGGAAACCGTTTCTGTGACCCCGGCGGTGGCTGCAGAAGCCACGGCCCCCGGCCTGTCCAACATCACCAACGCAAACAGCTATCAGTTCTACCTGAACGAGGAGCAGACCGCCCTGCTGGAGAAGAACCAGTTCTTCGTCACCGACACCTCCTACCACGAGTTCTTTGAGCTCTACGAGTCCAACCGCTACGCCATGGTCCCCAACTTCGTCACGGTGGACTCCCTGATGCACACCTACCACCTGTACTTCAGTCTCCTGCTGAACCGGACCGAGAAGAACTATCTGTCCGACGACCTGCTGGGCCTGAGTCAGGCCATGCTCACCGCCAGCATGGAGCAGTACGACGCCCTGGTCGGCACGCCCTGGGAAGAGGCCGCCTGCCGGAACGTAGCCTTCTTCGCCGTGGCCGCCGCCCTCCAGGACGCCAGCGTCACCCCGCCGGCCTACGCCGCCGACCTGGTTGCCCAGGAGCTGGAAGCCATCTATGCCGAAGCCGGCGTCATCCCCTCCCCCATTTCTCTGGCCTACGTGGACTACACCCAGTTCAAGCCCAGAGGGTACTACGAAGGGGATGAGACCCTGGAGCAGTACTTCCGAGCCATGATGTGGTACGGCCAGATCAACTTTGCCCAGAAGGAAGACACCCTGAACCGCAGCGCCCTGCTCATGACTATGGCCATGGAGCAGGCCGGTTTCCAGGTTTGGGAAAAGATCTACACCGTCACCTCCTTCTTCGCCGGGGTCAGCGATGACCTGGGCTACTATGAGTACGCGCCCGCCATCCAGTCCGCCTTCGGGGCTATGCCCACCGCTGACCAGCTGGCCGACAGCGAGGACGCCTATCAGGACTACGTGGCGCTCATCAGCCAGATGCGCCCCCCCGCTGTCAACTCCGTCCCCGTGATGCAGGGCACCGAGAACATCCCCGAGGAAACCAAGGGCTTCCGGTTCATGGGCCAGCGGTTCACCATCGACGCCGCCGTCATGCAGCAGCTGGTGTACAGCAACGTGAAGGAAAACAGCGCAGGCGACAATCGCATGCTCCCCGACACCCTGGATATGCCCGCCGCGCTGGGTTCTGACGTGGCCCTGCAGCTGCTGGAGGATCAGGGTGCCACCGACTTCTCCGGCTACAGCGACAACATGGAAAAACTCCGGGAGACCCTGGCTGCTGCACCGGAATCCTCCTGGTCCACCAGCCTCTACTCCAGCTGGCTCTACACCCTGGAACCCCTGCTGGAGCCCAAGGGTGAGGGCTACCCCGCCTTCATGACCAGCACCGAATGGGCAAAGAAGGATCTGGAGACCTACGCCGGCAGCTTCACCGAACTCAAGCACGACACCGTCCTCTACGGCAAACAGGTCATGGCCGAGATGGGCGGCGGTGAAATGGAGGTCCTGGACGACCGGGGCTATGTCCAGCCCGAGGTCCAGGTCTACAGCCGCTTCCAGGCTCTGGCCCAGCAGACTGCCGACGGCCTGGAGGCCATGGGCTACATCGACAGCGCCGACGTGGAGAACCTCTCCCGCCTGGCCCAGCTGGCCGACCAGCTGCTGACCATCTCCGTGAAGGAACTCCAGAACGAGACCCTCACCGATGCCGAGTATGAGCTCATCCGGGCCTACGGCGGCACCCTGGAGCACTTCTGGCTTGAAGCCGTGGAAGACAAGACCGATTCTCCCTACCCGGAACCCACTGAGATCCCCGCCTCCCTGGTGACCGACATTGCCACCGACCCCAACGGCACCGTCCTCCAGGTGGCCACCGGCACCCCCGCCCAGATCGTGGTGGCGGTCCCCGTAGACGGGCAGCTCCGCCTGGCCTCCGGCTCGGTCTTCAACTTCTATCAGTTCGAGTATCCCATGGGCCAGCGGCTCACCGACAGCGAGTGGCGTTATCTGTCCGGAGAGTGGCAGTCCATGGACGGCTCCTACACCCCCGGCGCCGACATCGAAAAGCCCTGGTGGACCCAGAGCTATTGGTATGAGTATGAGTACGACTACACCTACTGATACCTGCCATGAAACGACACCATAAACTTCTCATCAGCATCGCGGCGTGTTTTCTCGCCGCGATCGCTGTCTTTTCCCTGGTTCGGGCCGTCCCTCAACTCCCCAACTGGATCCCATGGCAGGAGGCTCAGCTGGTCTGTGACGGGGACGGCCAGCCCGACGAGATCCTCCTGACCCACCGGCAGGTCCGGGTCCTTCGGGACGGGGCCACCCTTTGGGAAACCGGGGAGGATCTGGCCGTCCAGGATGTGCTTTGGTGCGACATCGACCACGACCAACAGGAGGAACTTCTCCTGCTCTGCTGGCGCCAGGGCCGCTACGGCCCCAGTCGCCCCTTCTGGGTCACCCAGGAGGAAATTGACAAGGACAAGGAGTGGTCCCAGCACATCTTCATTTATGAGTGGGACGGGATGGAGATCCACCCCTCCTGGATGGCTTCGGACATCGGTATGGAGGCTCACCACTGGGTCTTTGACCCCATCCAGCGGCTGGTCATCACCGACACCCAGGGAACCGAAACTGCCTGGGACTGGGTCTCCTGGGGCCTGTCTTCCATCGACCTGGTTCCCCCTGAGGCCATGACCCTCACCTTTGCCGCCCTGGGTGACAACCTGATCCACCGCCCCATTTACGACGACGCCTTTCGGAATTTCGTGGGCTCCTTCCACCATCTCTTCGCCGACCTTCAGCAGGAGTTGGACCAATACGACGTGACCTCCCTCAATCAGGAGACCATCTATGTGGAGGACCCCGCCCAGTACAGTGACTTCCCCTCCTTCGGAACCCCTATACAGGTGGGACACGCCGTCATCGACGCCGGGTTTGACATCGTCAGCGGGGCCACCAACCACGCTCTGGACAAAGGCCTGGCCGCCATCGACCGGACGGTGGCCCTTTACCAGGAGGCCGGGGTGGTGTGCGCCGGCCTGCAGTCCTCTCAGGACCCGGGCTACCGCCCCTATGAACTCTACGAAACCCAAGGCATCCGGTGCGCCGTCTTCGCCTACACCCAGTCCACCAATGGCAGACCCCTGCCGGAGGCGGCTCCCTGGGCGGTCCACACCCTGCAGGACGAGGCGCAGGTCAGGGCCGATCTGGCCGCCGGACAGGCAGAGGCCGACCTCTGCCTGGTGTACGTCCACTGGGGAACGGAATATGCCCAGACCCCCGACGCCCAGCAGCAGCGATGGGCCCAGCGCTTTGCCGACTGGGGGGCCGATGTGGTCATCGGCACCCACCCCCATGTGGTCCAGCCCTGGACATGGGTCACCGGACAGGACGGCCACCGGACCCTGGTGTATTACTCTCTGGGGAACTTCATCTCTGCCCAGACCCAGGAGGCCTGCCGTCAAGGGGGCCTGGCCTGGTTTCAGGTGACCAAGTCAGAAGGCCGGTGCGCCATCACGGACTGCGGCATGAAACCCCTGGTCACCCAGGAGGAGAACGGGCGGTATACCACCCGCTTGGCCTCCTGACCGCTGTAAAAAAAGCGCCCTCTTGGGCGCTTTTTTACTTTTTCAACCCGTACAGAGTCCAGGCCGTCCCCACCTGATAGGGAGCGGAGGCAGAGGAGAGCTTCAGTTCCTCCAAATCGGACGCTGTGACCCCTGCCGCCAGGAAGCCCCCGGTGTTTCCGGTGGCCAGTCCCGGGGCGAACCACCAGCCCCCTACCCCGCCGGGAAGAAAGTGAAGATGGATCACCAGCCCACAGCTGCCGTCAGAGGCCATGGAGGTCAGAGACACCGGTGATGCTGTCCCTACCGTCAAAGAGGTGGTCCCAGTGGTGCTGGTGATGGGAGCCAAGGTCAGTTCCAAGGCCTCGTACTGGGTCAGGTCATAGTCCATCAGGTCCACCGTGATGGCGGCGGAAGAGACAGTCAGGGTCCCCCCTTCCAACCGGACCAAAGCCCGGGCGGCCACCGCCTGGTCGATCTTGCTGTTGTCCTGGTTGAAGTCGGTGCGCAGGACGGGATCGCTCCCCTCCCACTGGTTCAGGCGCAGATTTCTGGTCTTGTTGGTGCTTGCCATAAATAGTCTCCTTTCCAAAGAAAAAATGGGATGTCCCTCCCCTGAGAGACATCCCTTGTTTGTTATGCAGTTTTATACAGCTTTGGGTTGTCTGACGCGTTCAGGAAGGCGGGGCTTGAATCGCTCCTGCCACTGCTTGGCCGCCCAGGGGGGTGCGATCACCGCCGCCCGATCGGCGTGGGTGGTCATCCAGCCCCAGAACTCCGGCCCCATCACCACATCGGCGGTGAGCAGGAAGGAGTCCCCGTCGGGGACCAGCTTCACATCGGCCCCGAAGCGGTCCATGACCTCTCCGGCCAGGGCCTGACAGCAGCGCAAACGGATCCGTTCCCGGCGGTGGGGATCCAGACCGAAGGGGGCGGCATCCCACAGGCCGGCATCGGCCTCGGGACCCTGGGCGGGCAGACCGGTCACCAGGACCTCTCCCATCCGGTCGGGGCGGTACAGCCGAATCACACGGTCCCGGTGGTCCCAGGCCAGGAGCTGGTAGGTCTCCCCGGCCCAGATCAGGCCCTTGGGGGAGATCACCCGTCGGCTGTCTTCCGGGGTGCGGGTCTTGCCCCGGTCGTAGGTGTAGGGGACGAAGCTCAGGGCCTTCCGGTTCTGAATGGCTGCGTGGATACGATCCAGAACGGCCCGCAGGTCCAGGGGATCGGCCGCACTGCGGCGGCGGACAGACACCGGGCGGCGAAGACTCTTCCGCTGGGGCACAGGCGCCTGGTTGACGAGCTTGTTCAACAGTTCATGTTTCTGACTCTCGGGGATCCAGCGGTAGACGGATACCGCGTCGATGATGGCCCGCAGGTCCAGGGAGGTGAAGGTACGGTTCTCTACATACCAGCCCCCGTCAGTACCGGCCCGGTAGACCACGTCCAGCCCGTGCTTACGCAGGGCGGCCAGGTCCCGGTAAAGACTTTTTCGTTCGGCGGTGACCCCGAAACGGGCCAGCCGATCCACCAGTTCAGCCATGGGCATGGGATGCCGCTCATCGGTCTCCTCGGTCAGGATATTTGCCAGCATCAGGGTGCGGTCTCTCTGGTCAGTGTGCTTTCCCATAATGTGGTCCCTCCTTTGTTCTTTCTGGGGCTATTATAGAACATTTGTTCGAGTTTTGCAAGAGGGAATTT
>JAFZEB010000119.1 GCA_017560855.1 Ruminiclostridium sp. | reverse complement strand
GACTCCAGGTCCAGATTGTTGGTGGGATCGTCCAGGATGAGGAAGTTAACCTTCTCATCCATGAGGATGCACAGCCGCAGGCGGCTCTGCTCGCCGCCGGACAGGACGGAGACCGTCTTGAAGACGTCCTCCCCCTGGAACTGGAAGGTACCCAGGCGGTCACGGGCCTGCTGGGCATTGCAGTTGGCCTCGTAGAGCATGGTCTCGAACAAAGTCCGGCTGGGGTCCTCGAACTTCACCTGCTGGGGCAGGTAGCCAGTCTTCACCGTGCCGCCCTGCTTCACGGTGCCCCCGTCCTGGAGTTCCTCCCCCAGGATGATCTTCAACAGGGTGGACTTGCCGGTGCCGTTGTCGCCGATGAGGGCGATCCGGTCCCCGTCCTCCACCCGAAGGGAGACGTCGTCAAAGAGCTTCTGGGCCCCGAAGGCCTTGTCCAGGTTCTTCAGTTCCAGCAGATCGTCGGCATGGAACTCGGCGGTGCCGAACTTCACGTTCATCTTTTTGACCTTGGTGGGCCGGGCGGTGCCCGCCATCTTGGCCATACGCTTTTCGATGGAGAAGGCCCGCTTGTGAAGGAGCTCGGTGTTGTGCTCGTGCATGGAGCGGACAGTATCTGACAGACGTTTTAATTCTGCCTGTTCCTTCTGGTACTGGCGAAGCTGCTCTAAGTACCGTTTTTCCTTTTCCACGGCATAGAAGGAGTAGTTGCCGGAGTAGAACTCGGCCTTGCCGTCCCGCACCTCAATGACCCGGTCGATGGTTCGGTCCAGGAAGTACCGGTCATGGGAGATGATGAGGACGGTACCCTTATAGGTCTTGATATACTCCTCCAGCCAGATGGTGGCGTTCAGATCCAGGTGGTTGGTGGGCTCGTCCAGCAGGAGGATCTCGGTGTCCACCAGGATCAGACGGGCCAGGTTGATCCGGGTCTTCTCGCCGCCGGACAGGTCGGCAAAGAACTTTTCCCGGAAGGATTTTTCAATGCCCAGACCGGAACAGACCTTTTCCAGCCGGGTCTCGGTCTCGTAGCCGCCCCCGGTCTCAAAGGCCACCTGGAGCCGGTCGTACCGGGCCAGCAGGTCCTTGTCCCCGCCGGAGAGCTGGTGGGAGAGGTCGTGCATCTCCTCCTCCATGGCTTTCAGGTGGTCGAAGGCCGTCCGCAGAACGTCCTCCACCGTAAAGCCCACGGGGTAGACAGGGATCTGGGAGATGAGGCCCAGCCGCTTGCCGGGGGCGATGATCACATCGCCGCTGTCGGCAAACTCCTGGCCGGTGAGGATTCGGAAGAGGGTGGTCTTACCCGAGCCGTTGCGGCCCAGGATGCCCACCCGCTCGCCGGTGTCCACCTGGAAGGTAAGACCGTTGAGGACGGGCTGACCCACCTCGTATTCTTTTGTGATTTCTCGTACCGCAATATCGATCATGTACTGACTTCCTCTGACAGGGCCGACATTTTCCCAAAACAGGAGTGGCGTTGGCCCTGAAATTATGATATGATAGCCCCATCAAGGACAGCTATCGCTGATTTTTTACACAGGAGGTAACCCCCTATGATCGCACTTCAGTGGCAGGGTCAGGTCCTGTCTCTCCTGGACCAGACCAAGTATCCCCAGGAGGAGTCCTGGGTCACCTGCGACACCGTGAAGGCTGTGGCTGAGACCCTCTCCTCCGGCATCATCCTGGACGAAAAGGTGGCAGCTATGGCAGGCGCATACGGCTTTGCTCTGGCCGCCATGGAGCACCAGGACAAGCAGCTCACCGAGGAGTATGACGTGGTGCTGAACGCCGCCGCCGACCTGCTCATGGAAAGCCGCAAGGGCCACCGTGACATGGCACACGCCATGAACTTCATGAAGAATCCCCCCGAGGCCTATCTGAAGAACGCAGACCGCCTCACCGCCATCATGGCCACCGCCGTGACCTACGAGCGCCAGCACGTGGTGGCATCCCGCAACATCTGCCGCAACGGCACCGATATGATGAGCGAGGGCACCCGTGTTCTGGTCCGCGCCGACGGCGGCGTCTTCCACTCTGCCTCCCCCTGGGGCGCACTGGGCATTGCCCGCCGGGGCGTCAAGCGCGGTCAGATCGAGCAGCTGGCCATTCTGGAGGGCCGTCCCTCCCTGGCAGCGGCTACCGTCACCGCCCAGGAGCTGACCAAGGAAGAGATCCCCTTCACTCTGATCCCCGACCACGCAGCAGCCACCTATCTGGCACGCCAGGGTGCGCACGTGGTTCTGGCCGACGGCATCCTGGCCGCCAAGTCCGGCGACCTGAAGGCTCCCGTGGGCACCTATGAGCTGGCCATCGCCTGCTACTTCCACTCCATCCCCTTCTATGCCGTCATGAACTCTGACGACATTGATCTGGACATCCCCAACGGCACCGTCTTCGGCACCGAGGAGGGTGATCCCGCTTCCGTCACCGACGGTCTGGACTGCGGCAATGCCAAGGGCTGGACCCCCGCCTACGACGTGGTCCCCGCCTTCCTGATCACCGGCTACATCACCGACCGCAACATCGCCTGCGCTCCCTACGAGGAGACCCTGGAGGAACTCATCAAGTTCACTCCCAAGAAGATGATCGTGGACTTTAATAATCTGTAAGATTTCTAAAGAAAAGCGCCTGCGCCAGCAGGCGCTTTTTTTGCTTTTGAAAAGACAAACCTTTTCAAAAGAGGGGCTTGCAGTCCGCTGCGCGCAGGGACTTTCTGCGAAAGTCCCCACACTGGCGGCCTGAGAAGTATGTTTTCTGACGTACACGCCGCCAGAAAACATGATATCATTTCATTCGCTGCCTACGGGCAACGAACTCTGCGAGACTTATTTATTCGTTCGGAGACAGACGCTTGACCTCCATGACCAGTTCCTCGAAGTGCATACCCCGGGAGGCCTTGGCCAGGATCACCGTACCGGGCTTTACCAGGTCGGGCAGGTACTTCTTGGCCTCCTCCTTGGTCCAGGCGTGGATCACGTCGGGGATGTTGGACTGGCAGGCGGCATCGTAGAGGTTCCAGGCCAGGTCGCCCACGGCCAGGATGGCGTCGATGTTCCCCACGGTGCCGGCAAACTCGCCCACCCCCCGGTGGAGCTCAGGACCCAGGCTGCCCAGCTCGAACATGTCGCCCAGGATGGCCACACGGCGCTGGCCGCCGCTCTGGCTCAGGACCTCCAGGGCCGCCCGCATGGACTGGGGGTTGGCGTTGTAGGCGTCGTCCAGAATGGTGACATCCCCCTTGTGGACCACGTTCATACGCATCTTGGTGGGCACAAAGGCGCGGATGCCCTCGGCCAGCTCCTCCCCGGTGAGGCCGAAGTGCTCACCGATGGCGCAGGCCATGAGGACGGGGTAGATCATATGGTTGCCCAGGGCAGGAACTGTGACGGCAAATTCCGTCTTGGGGGTCTTCACGGTGCACGCCATGCCCTTGGCCCCCAGCTGAGTCATGTTGCTGGCCTGGTAGGGGGGCTGACCCAGAGCGCCGCAGAGGACGGTCCTGGGGGTGACGGCCCCGTCCAGACCACGAAGCATGGGGTCATCCCCGCTGAGGACAGCCAGACCGTCGGCGGACATATAGTTGAAGATCTCGCTCTTGGCTTTCAGGATATTCTCCCGGCTGCCCAGGTTCTCGATGTGGGCGTCACCGATGTTGGTGATGACCGCCACGTGGGGAACCACGATCTTGGTCAGATAGTCGATCTCACCCAGGGCGCTCATGCCCATCTCCAGGACGCAGATCTCGTCCTTGGGGGTCAGGCGGAAGAGGGTCAGGGGCAGGCCCAGCTCGTTGTTGAAGTTGCCCTCTGTCTTCAGGACCCGGAACTTCCGGCCCAGGACTGCGGCGATCATGTCCTTGGTGGTGGTCTTGCCCACACTGCCGGTGACGCCGATGACCGGGATATCAAACTTCTCCTTATAGGCCTTGGCCACGTGGCCCACGGCCTCTAAGGTGCTGGGGACCTGGATGTAGAACTTACCGGGGATGTACTCTCCCGGGTCGTCCTCCACCAGACAGCCGGCAGCGCCGTTGGCCATGGCGGAAGAGATGTATCGGTGGCCGTCGGTCTGCTCACCCCGGAGGGCCACGAAGAGGGCTCCCTCATGGGCGGCACGGCTGTCCAGCTCCACGGCGGTGATGACCGCCTCCATGTCCTGATTCTCAGGGCCTCCCAGCAGGGTGCCGCCGGTGGCGGTCAGGAGTTCCTGTACACGCATAGGTTCCATAGTGTTTCTCCTATTGCTTTTATTTCTTTCTGGCCTCCAGGGAGAGGTCGATGATCTTCTGGCAAAGCTCCCCGTAGCCGATGCCCACGGCGGCGGCCTCCTGGGGAACCAGGCTGGTGGGGGTCATGCCCGGCAGGGTGTTGATCTCCAGGAACCAGGGGGTGCCCTCCTCATCCACGATGAAGTCGGCCCGGGAGTAGACCGCCAGCCCCAGGGCGTGGTAGACGGTCAGAGCGGCCTGGCCCAGTCTCTTCTCCCATTCGGCAGGGATAGGAGCGGGGCAGATCTCCTCGGCGGCGCCGGGCTGGTACTTGTTGGCGTAGTCGTAAAAGCCCTCCTTGGGGATGATCTCGATGGAGGGCAGGGCCACATCTCCCAGGATGCCTACCTGGATCTCCCGACCGGAGACGTACTGTTCCAGCACGCAGCGGCCGCCGAACTTCAGGCCTTCCATGAGGGCGGCGTGGAGTTCCTTCTTGGTGTGGGCGATGGCCACGCCGATGGAGGAGCCGCTGTCCACGGGCTTGATGACGCAAGGGACAGGGGTGGTGCTGGTGAGCCGGTCCACATCCTTTTCGGTGTAGTCGGTGCGGATCCACTTGGGGGTGGGCACATCCAGACCGGCGATGAGGCGCTTGGTCATGTCCTTGTCCATGGCAATGCCAGAGGGCAGGGAGCCCGCCCCGGTGTAGGGGATGCCCAGCACGTCGAAGGCGGCCTGGACCCGGCCATCCTCGCCGCAGGAGCCGTGGAGGGCCAGGAAAACGATATCCGCCATCTGGCAGAGCTGGATGACATCCTTGCCGAAGAGACTGGGGGACTGCCACTTCCGGGCGGCAGCGATGGCCTCCAGGTCGGGCTCAGCCCGGTCCACCTTCTTGCCCGCATCAGACACGGGCTGGTCAAAATAGGTTTCCAGAGGGCCGGTATAGTCCTCCAGGCCGAAATACATATCCACAAGAGCTGCCCGGTGGCCCAGGGTGCGCAGAGCTTCCGTGATCATGGTGCCCGAAGAGAGAGAGACGTTCCGCTCCGGGCTGAGGCCACCGGCCAGTACAACGATTTTCATAGTGAGAAAGGACCTCCTTTCAAGGGGTGAACAACTTTGGGGCAAAGCCCCAAAAGAGCATATCAACGCATTTTAGGAATTATACCACATCTAATATAAAAACTCAATAAAAAGCATGGTTTTTGATGGGGAGAATGGGGATAAAAAGCCCTGGAAAACAAAAAATGAGCACGCTGGATATCACAGCGTGCTCATTCTTTGTTGCTTTGTAGCTGATTGAGTAAAAATTACTCAGCGAAGCCCAGAGCCTTGGGATCGGTCTCGCAAGCGTCCTCGCAGCCGCCGCAGTCGATGCACTCGGAAGTGACGATGCAGACTTCCTTACCGTCGACGGAACCCTCGATGATAGCGCCGGTGGGGCACTCGTCCATGCACTTCTTGCAGAAGGTGCACAGCTCAGCGTTGATAACATATGCCATGGGTAGGTACCTCCATATAAGTATTTTTCTTGGCACATATGATTGTACCACATCTTTGAAAAAATGCAATTCCTAAATCATAATTTTTTTCGGATATTTTTATAGTATTTGGGCAAAATTTAACTGTTTCTTGGCAAAATGCTCCAAATTCACAGTTAGCAAAAACTAACACCACAAGTTAGCGACAAGCAAACTGCATAGCAGTCAAGACAAGATAACACTCACCATATATTGTGGTTTTTTGCCACGGAAAGGCGGTCAGACACCATGGAAAACCCCAACCAGTCCCCGGAGATTCTGGGCAGCATCACCCCCAGTTTGGAGGGCGCCCCCTCCACCCTCACCCATGAAAACCGACACAAATCCGTCATCCCGGAACCTGCACAGCCCAGAGAGGAGGGAGCCCCATCCAGACCGTGACCTTCACCGGCCAGGCCCGGGCCGGTCTGGCCTCTGCCGGGGCCTTCGCCCAGAGCCTGGGCCATGCCCATGTGGGAAGCGAGCACCTCCTCCTGGGCCTCCTCCACCACCCTCGGTCCCGGGCCTGCCAGATCCTGAAGCTCCATGGCGTGACCCTGTCCCCCCTCCGCCAGATCCTCACAGGGAAAACCGGCCCAGGCGCTGCCCTCCCTCTGACCCGATCCATCACCCCCAACCTGGCCCGGGTCCTGGAGCTGGCTGTGGCAGAGAGCCGCAGTCTGGGCCACCGGCAGGTGGGGTCCCGGCACCTTCTGGCTGCCCTTCTCTCCCAAGAGGGCGGGGCCTGTCAGCTTTTGACCCAAGCAGGCCGGGACCCCCTGGTCCTTCTCCGGGAGGTCCGGGCCTCCTTCGGCGGGGACCGGGGGGCCTTCTCCCGGAAAGGGGACCAGGAATACACTCCCCCGCCCTCTGCCGCATCCACCCGTCTGCTGGACCAGCACACCCGGGACATGGTGGGGCTGGCCAGCCGGGGCGCGTACGACCCGGTCACTGGCCGGGAGGAGGAGATCCGCCGGGTCATCCAGATCCTCATCCGCCGCTCTAAGAACAACCCCCTTCTCCTGGGAGAACCTGGGGTGGGCAAGACCGCCGTGGTGGAAGGCCTGGCCCAGAAGATGGCGGCGGGACAGGTCCCCCAACAGCTCCGGGCCAAGCGGCTGCTGGCCCTGGACCTGCCCTCGGTGGTGGCCGGGACCAAGTACCGGGGGGAATTTGAGGAGCGGATGAAAAACATATTGAACGAGGTCCACCGGGCGGGGAACATCATCCTCTTCCTGGATGAGCTCCACACGGTCATCGGGGCGGGCAGCGCCGAGGGGGCCATCGACGCCGCCAACCTGCTGAAGCCCGCCCTGGCCCGGGGACAGCTCCACCTGATCGGGGCCACCACCCAGGAGGAGTACCGCCGGGTCATCCGAAAGGATGCTGCCCTGGAGCGGCGGTTCCAGCCCGTCCAGGTGGGAGAACCCACGGCGGGACAGGCCCTCACCATCCTGGAAAGTCTGGCCCCCCGGTACAGCCACCACCACGGCATCCCCTTCACCCACGGGGCCATGGAGGCAGCGGTGGCCCTGTCGGTGCGGTATCTGGCCGACCGGCGGCTGCCGGACAAGGCCATCGACCTGCTG
>JAFZEB010000118.1 GCA_017560855.1 Ruminiclostridium sp. | reverse complement strand
GGCAGCAGCCACCGCAGCAGGCGGCTCCATCAAGCTGGCCGAGGATCTCTCCCTGTCCGAGTCCCTTACCGTCTCCCAGGATACCATCCTGGACCTGAATGGAAAGACCATCACCGGCAGCAACAACATTTATCCCGTCGTCCGTGTGCAGGATGGGGCCAACGTCACCGTAAAGAACGGCTCCATCACCAACAATGACTACGTTTTCGTTCTGGGCTCCTCCGACGGCTACTCCAGCGGCAATCTTACCATTGAGAGCGGCTCCTACCACGGCGCCACCTCCGTGGCCTCCGTCACCAAGGGTACCCTGACCATCACCGGCGGTTCTTTCTCTGTTTCCCCTTATGGCGACAACTACAACTTCCTGCTGAACTGCATCGACGCCAACTATCGGGATGGTTTCGCAAAGATTGTGGTCAAGGGTGGCTCCTTCCAGAACTTCAACCCCGCAAGCAACGCCTCTGAAGGTCCCGCAACCAATCTGGTGGCTCCCGGCTACACCGCATCCGAAACCGAAACCAACACCTGGACTGTCCAGGCAATCTCCACCCCCTGATCCCTCTCCTGCCCTCCGGCAAAAGCCGGAGGGCTTTTCTTTTCCCTTGCTATCTCCCACAATTTTTGATACCATAACGGCAAGAGACACGAAAGAGGTGCGTCCCATGAAGACCATCAACCCCGCTCACACCCAGGCCCTCATGGGCTTGCTGAATAAAGCCCCCTACTTCGCCCTGCTGGGCATGGATTTCCAGGTCATGGAGCCGGGCTACTGCCGCCTGGTGGTCCCCCTGGAATACGCCCGCCACGGCAACTCCTTCGGGGGCGTCCACGGGGGTGTCTACTCTTCCATCATCGACACGGTGGCCTACTGGGCCCTCTACTGTCAGATGGACGAGGACCAGGGCTACACCTCCCTGGACCTGAACGTCACCAACCTGGGGATGGTGGGCTCCGGCACCCTCATCGCCGAGGGCCATGTGGTCCGGGTGGGCCGGTCCATCTGCCTGAGCGAAGCCACCGTGAAGAACCAGGAGGGCAAACTCCTGGCCCACGGCACCTCTAAGCTTATGGTGCTGGAAGGCAAGCAGTCCATCCACACCCTCCTGGCCGCCGAGGGCGCCGACCCTCTGCCCCCTAAATTTCTGTAAGGGAGAACCCATATGTACGACGAACTGACCCAAGTTGATATTGATAAAATGAAGGAAGAACTGGACCACCGCTGTCTGGTCCTCCGTCCCCAGCTCATTGAGGAGGTCAAGGTGGCCCGCGCCTTCGGCGACCTGAGCGAAAACTTTGAGTACAAGGCCGCCAAACGGGAAAAGGGCCGCAACGACAGCCGCATCCGCTACCTGGAAAACATGATCAAAACCGCCAAGGTCATTGACGGGACTTCCACCGGAGAGGGTATCGGCCTCTTCGACAAGGTGACCTTCTGGATCGAGGAGGACGAAGAGGAGGAAACCATCCAATTCGTCACCACCCTCCGCCAGGACGCCCTGAAGGGCCTCATTTCCAAGGAGTCCCCCGTGGGCAAGGCCCTGTGGGGAAAAAAAGTGGGGGACCGGGTCCTCATCGAGGCCAGCCCCACCTACAGCTACTATGTGCAGGTCCGCTCGGTGGAAAAGACCGGCGAGGACCCTGATATTCCTATCAGTACCTATTGACCCTGTCGAAAGACTGCGAGAGAAAGCTGCCCCAATGGGGCAGCTTTGCTTTTTCTGCAACTTCTTTTTCCCAATTTTCACAAATCCCATTCATTCCCTGCATTTTTGTGGGATTTCCCTCTTGATTTTGCAGGTAGTATGGTGTATTATTTCATTGTATCTAAGATACTCCTGGTTGAACACATACCTTTCTTCGACATTTCATCCTTCCTACCTTCTTTTTCATTGTTAGTCCGACGGTTCCCCCCGAAGGACGAAAAGACAGCACCCGATCTCCTGTCCGGGTGCTGTCTTTTTTATGTTTTTGAAAAGGCAGATCCTCCCCTGCGAGGGGAGGTGCCCCAAAGGGGCGGAGGGGGGCGGGGCCCAAGGGCATATACGACAGTTCAAACGGCGGGATAGCACCCCTCAGTCAGCCTAACGGCTGCCAGCTCCCCTATCAAGGGGAGCCTTTAAACATTACCCTCTAAATCGGTACCCCACGCCCCAGACGGTTTCTATGTACTGGATGTTCTCCGGGTCGATCTCGATCTTGTCCCGGATGTGTTTGATGTGGACGGTGACTGTAGACACATCCCCGTAGTTCTCCACCCCCCACACGGCATCAAAGAGGCGGTCCTTGGAGTAGACCGTGTCCGGATGCTCCGCCAGGAAGAGGAGGAGGTCGTACTCCTTGCCGGTCATGTTTTTCTCCCGGCCGTTGACCCACACCCGGCGGGCCTCCCGGTCGATCTCCAGGCCCCGAATTTTCAAGACCTCGGGGCGGGGCCGTTCCCGGCTGCCTACCAGCCGCTCATACCGCTGGATGTGGCTCTTCACCCGGGCCACCAGCTCGCTGGGGGAGAAGGGCTTGGTCATGTAGTCATCGGCACCCAGGCCCAGACCCCGGACCTTGTCGATGTCGTCAGCCAGGGCGGAAATGATGATGAGAGGGGTGTCCTTCTCCTCCCGGATGCGGCGGCAGATCTCAAAACCGCTGAGGCCGGGAAGCATCACGTCCACGATCACCAGGGCGAAGTTCTCCTCCAGGGCAAGCTGAAGGCCCTGGGTGCCGTCCCCGCAGAGGGTGCAGGTGAAGCCGCTGATCTCCAGATAGTCCCGCTCCAGCTCAGCCACGCTCTGGTCGTCTTCAATAATGAGAATCTTCATCACACAAGGTCCTCCTCTCGCAGGGGCAGGTAGACAAAGGCACGGGTGCCCGCCCCCTCTTCACTGGTGAGCCAAATCTTGCCGTGGTGGCTCTCCACGATGGACCGGCAAATGGCCAGCCCCAGACCACTGCCGGGAACGGCGCTGGACCGGGCGGCATCCGCTCGGTAAAAGCTGTCGAAGACATGGTGGAGGGCTTCTGCACCGATGCCCTTGCCGTTGTCGGTGAGC
Organism: Ruminiclostridium sp.; assembly: GCA_017560855.1. GTDB lineage: Bacteria > Bacillota > Clostridia > Oscillospirales > Oscillospiraceae > Evtepia. The sequence goes on along the minus strand of JAFZEB010000118.1, from coordinate 122 downwards.
TGGATCACCAGCCCCTTCTCGTACTCCTCGGCAGTGAGGTCGATGGCCCCGCCGGGTTTCCCGTATTTGATGGCGTTGGACAGAAGATTGTCCAGCACCCGCTTGATCTTGTTCCGGTCGGC
>JAFZEB010000117.1 GCA_017560855.1 Ruminiclostridium sp. | reverse complement strand
GATCCGGTCATAGAAGCCCCCCTTATCCCCGGCAGGGACGCCGCCCACGCCGAAGCTCTCCACAATGACGGCGTCGCTCTCGGTGAGGGCGAAGGAGAGGTACACCGGGGAGATACCGGGGATGAGCTTCACCAGGGAGACCTTGCTGTTGAGCTTGTCATAGAAGACAGGTCCGCCGGGCTTCACCTGGGGCTGGATGTAGGGAATGAGCCGCCCATCCTGGACCATGCCCAGGACCGGGTAGTTGATGGAGGAAAAGGCGCCGAAGCTCTTGGTGTAGGTCTTTCTGGCCCGGGTACCCAGGATGACGTTGCCGCCAAAGACGATCATCACTCCCGCCATACGGCCGTCGCAGGCCACAGCAAAGCTGTCCAGCAGGTTGATCTTGGAGTCGGTGCCGTCCATGTGGATGGGTTTCTGGGCACCGGTGAGGATGATGGGCTTGGGGCAGTCCTGGATGAGATAGCTCAGGGCGGCAGCGGTATAGGCCATGGTGTCGGTGCCGTGGCTCACCACGAAGCCGTCGTAGCTGTCATAGTTTTCCCGAACGGTGGCTGCAATGGCCAGCCAGTGGTCAGGGGTCATGTTGGTGGAGTCAATGTTGAACACCTGGATGCACTCCACCTGGCAGAGGTCCTTCACCGCAGGGATGTACTGCAAAAATTCTTCGGTGGTCAGGCCGGGGGCCAGACCGGCGTCGGTGGCCTCGGAGGCGATGGTGCCGCCGGTGCCAATCAGCAGAATTCGTTTCATGGCTGTTCTCTCTTTCTATGGATGGGATCAGTACTTGATCAGATCGATGGTTGTGAAAACATTATAGATCACCTGGGCGACCTGTCCACGGGTGACAAAAGACTGGGGATCGATGTTTTCCAGGTCATCATAGAGCATGTTCAGGGGCTGCCCCAGAATATTTTTCTGGCTTTTGGCCAGCAGCCAGGCCCAGTCTTCCGACCAATCGCTGTACCCCTCCGGCACACCGGTGTCTTCCGGGACTGCCTGGGATGCCTGATAGAAATACAGATTGATCTCCGCCGCCAGACGGCCCAGAACGGTGATCATCTCCTCCTGAGTCAAGGTCCCCTGGGGATCAAAACGGTTTTCTCCCACGCCCTTCAGGTATCCGGCCCCGCAGACGGCCTTCACATAGGGGGCATACCAGCTGTCGGCAGGCACATCGGCAAATTCGATCCCCTGGTCGGTCACAGACAGGTGCATGGTCTGGACCAACAGGGCGCACAGTTCCGCACGGGTCAGGGTGTTGTCGGGACGGAAGGTCCCGTCTGTATAGCCCAGGAGCATCTCATAGGTCCGCAAGGTGTTGGCGGCCAGCTCCCAGTCCGTCCCGGCCACATCGGAAAAGGCCCTGGGCTGGTAGCCCTGGACGCCGGTCAATTCCGCAACCTCCCGGGCCGAGGTCTCTTTCCATTTGTTTCCCTCACCCCGGAGGATCACGCAGCCGGGGGCCAAAGCGGACAGCATTTCAGCAAAATAGGGCTGGTTCTCGGCTGTCATGGCCTGGTTCACATCCAGATACCACCGCCAGCCCCCCAGATGCAGGCGGAGCCAGCCGTCTTTGGCCCCGGCCGGTTCCCGGGAGGAAAAGAGCTGGGCCACCTCATCGGCATGGTCGGCATCCACCAGCAGGTCGGGCACCACACCCAGCCGGTTGGCGGTGTTGCCGTCCACCCCATAAAACTGGTAAGCCGTGATCCGCAGGGCATCCCCATCCAGGGCCTCGGGCTGGTCCTTCTCCGTCAGGACGATCTGGGCTACCCCCTTGCCGTAGGTATGGGAACCGATGAGCATCCCCCCCTGCTTGTCCTTGACAGCCAGAGAGAAGATCTCCGAGGCAGAGGCCGTGTGGGGACTCACCAATACGATGACCGGAGAGATGGTCAGGCTCTCCTGTTCCGAGACATACCGGTAGTAGTTGTCCTCCCCGTCCCGGAGAAAGACCTGGGTTCCCTCCCCCAGGAAGGTGCCCAGGGTCTGGGTGACAGCATAGACGTCACCGCCGCCGTTGTTTCGCAGGTCCACCATCCACAGGTTCACATCGTCATAGGCCTGGATGCCCTCTGTAAAATGGCCCAGGGTATCTTCACCAAAGGTGGTGCAGGCGATATAGCCGGTGGTGCCGTTTTCCAGCACCTCGGTGGTGGTGGCCGGAATGATCACCTGGGCCCGGGCGACGGTATAAGTCTCCTCAGAACCGTCGGCATGGCGGACGGTAAAGGTGACCTGGGTCCCCTCCTCCCCCTTCAGCCAGCCGGTGATGATCTCTGCAGGCTGACCGGCGGCATCATTTCCGTCTACGTTGATGATCACGTCCCCGGCAACCAGTCCGGCCGTCTCGGCGGGTGAGCCTTCATAGACACCCACCACCATCAGGCCGGTCTCATCAGCCAGAGCAGAGATGCCGATACCCACCACGGAGCTGTCCTGCATGGAGGCCTGGAACTGGGCAAACTCCTCCGGGGTCATGTACATGGTATAGGGGTCCCCCAGAGCTTCCAGGATCCCCTCCACCGTATCTGCGTCCAGGGCAGCCTGGGGGATCTCGTCAATGTAATGCTCCTGCAGCAGGTCTTTCAGCTGGTCCGGGGTCAGGGCCTGGGCAGCAGGCGACAGGCAAAGAGCAGCAGCCAGAACCAGGGCTGCCGCACGTTTCCAAAGGTATTTCATGGGTCTCTCCTTATTTCTTTGGAGGTTCCGGGGACATTCGTCAGACGAATGTCCCCGGCGCATAGTTCCATATGAAGCAACGATCAGGGCTGACTCTGCCACTTCTCGGTGATGGCACGCAGTTGGTTGACCATCTTCTTGATGTCCTTGTTGGGGCTGCCCTTGCTGGCCCGGATGATGGTCATCAGGTCCATAGCGGCCCGCTCCAGCTCGTGGTAAGCGGCAGACACATGGCCGCTGGACTCGTAGCTGAGCTTCTTGGGGGCGATCTCCACACCGGCTTCCAGCATCTTGTTGGCGGCCAGGTCGTAGACCTCCTGGTACAGAGGTGCGTGGGCAGGGATGCCCTTCTCCCGAAGGGTATTGGCAAAAATCTCGGTGACAGGGGCATCACCGTGGACCACAAAGACCTGCTGGGGAGCGGGCTCCTTCACAGCTTCGATCCACTTCAGCAGGTGGTCCCGGTCGGCGTGGGAGGACAGGCCCTTGAAGTTGTGGATGCTGGCGTTCACGGCAATATCCTCGCCGAAGAGGCGGACCTGCTTGGCCCCGTTGAGCAGATGGCGGCCCAGGGTGCCCTCACCCTGGAAGCCCACGAAGACGATGGCGCATTCCTCCCGCCACAGGTTGTGCTTCAGGTGATGACGGATGCGGCCGGCATCGCACATGCCGGAAGCGGAGATGATGACCTTGGAGGACCGCTCCATGTTCAGCATCTTGGATTCTTCACTGGTCTGGGTCATCATGAGGCCGGGGAAGGTAAAGAGCTTCTCGCCGTCCTTCACCAGTTCCAGGGCCTCCTCATCCAGGTAGCCCCGCAGGTCCCCGGAGAAAATCTGGGTGGCCTGGTTGGCCAGAGGGGAGTCCACCACCACGGTGAAATCGGGGTTGGACTTCACCATACCCTGGCTCTTCATTTCCCGCATGAAGTACAGAAGCTCCTGGGTGCGGCCCACGGCAAAGGAGGGGATGATGACGTTGCCCCCCCGGGAGAAGGTCTCGTCGATGATCTTGGCCAGTTCCGCGGTATAGGAGGCCACAGGCTCGTGATTCCGGTCGCCGTAGGTGCTCTCCATGACCACGTAGTCAGCTCCGGTGATGTAAGAGGGGTCTTCGATGACAGGCTGGTTGATGTTGCCCAGGTCACCGGAGAAGAGGATCTTCTTCTCCACCCCGTTCTCGGTCAGCCACATCTCCACGCAGGCAGAGCCCAGCAGATGACCGGCATCCACAAAGCGGATCTTCACTTCCTCGCACAGTTCCACGGTCTGGCCATACTCAAAGGTCACCACCTGATCCATGGCAGCAGCGGCATCGGCCACGGTGTAAAGAGCTTCCACCGGCTCCCGGCCGGCACGCTTGCCCTTCTGGTTCTTCCACTGGGCCTCCATCTCCTGAATGTGGGCGGAGTCCTGGAGCATAACGGACAGAAGCTCGCCGGTGAGACGGGTGGTAAAGATCTGGCCCTTGAAGCCGTGCTTCACCAGCATGGGGACCCGGCCGGAATGGTCGATGTGAGCATGGGTGATGATGACGTAATCAATGTCGTTGGGAGCAAAGTCCAGAACGGCGTTGTCCCGCTCGTCCCGGCCCTGCTGGAGGCCGCAGTCCACCAGGATCTTCTTGCCTGCCACTTCCACGCAGTGGCAGCTGCCGGTAACAGCCTTGGCGGCGCCGAAAAAGGTCAGTTTCATGGTTCTACCTCCCTGAAAATATCATTGGCTCTCAAGGAAAATCCGCAGACTTTCCATTACTTTCTTTACTTATTATACCGCACTTCCCATCCCTTGCATAGAGGTTTTTTCTTTACGTTGTAAAAAGTTGCCCTTTGTCCTCTGCCGTGATACAATAGGTCCATCCAACACAAGGGAGGAACTGCCCATGACTGCCATGAACCACATTTGCATCCGGGTCCTGGATCTGGAAAAGAGCATCGCCTTTTACAAAGAAAACCTGGGTCTGACCATCCAGCGGGAGATCTCCATGCCCGACCGGGGCTGGGAGCTGGTCTTCCTGGGAGACGGCACCACCGACTACCAGCTGGAGCTGTGCAAGGAGACCGCCCGGACCGAACCCTATGCTCTGGGTGACGACACCCCCCACATCGGTCTGGTGGCCGCTGACTTTGACGAGCTGAAGGAAAAGCACAAGGCCGCCGGTATGATCTTTGATGAGTTGAACGGCAACATCTACTTCATCAAGGATCCCGACGGACACATTCTGGAAATTTTACCCCCCAAGTAAACGAAAGAGCCCGCTGACTGATGCAGCAGGCTCTTTTTATAACTTTTGTAATTTTAACAGGTCAATGCGGGAAGACACCCCGCACTTACGGTACAGATTCTGCAGGTGCTTGAGGAGGGTGTTCTTGCTGATGGTCAGTTTCTCCAGCAGCTCCTCGTTGTTCAGCCCCTCAAAGGTAAGGGCCAGGATCTCGGCCTCCCGACGGGTAAGGCCATAGGTCTCCGCCAGTTCCTCCATGGACCGGCTCTGGGGCCGGACCTCTTCCCCGTTCTTCATGCACCGGGCGTATGCCAGGTTGATGTGGTTGGACAGGGCCCGGAGATAAAAGACCTCCTGATCGGTAAAGGCACCGTAGGACCGGGTGCGGTAGAGAGCCAGACGGCTCAGACTTTGACCTCCGAAGGCAATGTTCATCTGGACACAGTCGGTCACATTGTACTCACCGTAAATGGTTTGATAGGTCTGACGGCTGCGTCGGTTTTCCTCCTCATAGAGTTCACTGTCACGAACCACCATGGACTCCACCGAATGACTGAGCCACAGGGTATAGGACTGGTCCACAGCTTTGATCCACGCCTGCTCCGCCTCCACAAATTGGCTGGGCTTGCAGAAGGGGTCCCGGTGGACCATTTCCCCGGTTTCCGGGTGAATGCGGATGTCGATGATGCTGGCGTAGGTATAGGGAATGAGAAGTTTCACCTGGGCCAGGAGGGCAGACTTCAACTCCTCCAAGCTTCGACAGACATGGAGGCGGTAGACCACTTCGTTATAGAGCAAAAAATCATTCTTTTCCATCGTACCCCTCCTCTTGAAATTTCTCAGCTTTGTACTTGTATTTTATACCATTTCCTACCCAAAATCAAGTCCTGATTACTGTAAAACAAGTATCAAGACAGCGATTCACTTGTCAAACTTCGCTAAAAGTAAGCATAGATTTTTCCATCTCTTTGCGTTATAATGTACACACGGCAGAGGAATAGCCACAATTCAGCTATCCACACTGCCCCTACTGACAGCAAGTAATTCCACTTGTCGACCGCCAACTTTCATTGGCGCGTATCAGTCTTCCTCCACACCTTCATTCTCTTCCTTTTCATATGAGCAAGGGCCCGCCGGGAGTAATTCCGGCGGGTTCTTGTGTTTCGCTCCGATGAAAAAGGCAAGCCTTTTCCATCGCTTGGTTTTGCAGCCTGCTGTGCACGCCCTTTGGGCACACTGGCAGGCTGAGAAGTGTTTTCCGGCTCGCACATGTCGTGCCGGAAAACGAATGAAACTTCCTTTCGCCGCCATAGGGGCGAAACTCTGCGAGACTTTATACAGAACCTCAGCGCCAACCACCCGGATACCCATATATGATGATTTTCTACACAGATATAAGGGGCTCTACCACAACCTGATCAGATTTTTCCCTCTTTTTGGTCATTGTGAATTGGAAGAAAAAGGGCTATCATGGAGCCCGTACCAAATATTACTCACCCTCTTTTGAGCCCCCTGCTGAGCAGAACAGCAGGGGGTTTTCCAGCCACCTTAGAAAGGAATCCCTCATGTCTCGCCAACCAAACGCCACCCCTCAGTTCACCCTCATCCAGGGATTATACTGGATGGCTTACTGTATTCTGGTCTCCTTCTCCAGCGTGTATCTGCTGGAGCGAGGCTTTTCCAATTCTCAAATCGGTCTGCTCATCAGTGTCTCCAGTATTCTCTCCGCTGTTCTCCAGCCCGTTGCAGCTGCACGGGCTGACCGTTTGGTCAAAATTGCCCTTCGCCAGGTCTGTGCCGGCGTAGCTGCCTTGATGGCTCTATGCGCCCTTGGGCTCCTCCTGCTGCCCGGTAAACTCCTGCAGGCCGGGCTGTATATGCTCCTGCTGATCCTTCTTCAGCTGCTGACCCCCTTCCTCTACTCCCTGGCCATGGACTGCCTGAACAATCACATCCCCTTGAATTACGGGCTGGCCCGAGGGGCGGGCGGCGCCACCTACGGGTTGGCTTCTGCCCTCTGCGGTGTACTGACTGCTTCGTTTGGCGTTAAAGTCCTTCCCATCACCCTGGTGATCCTGACTATGATCCTGGCCCCTACCCTTCTGACCTTCCGTTACACCGGCCCCATTCCCAAAGAGATCCCCCGAAAAGAAGCTCTGGAAGGCACCAAAAGTTCCACCCCCTTCCTGAAAAAGTATCCTCAAGTTCCGCTCCTGCTTGTGGCGATCTCCCTCCTGTTTACCAGCCACAACATTCTTCTGAGCTTCCCCTTCCAGATCGTTCAGGGTATCGGCGGCAGCACCGAAGAGATGGGAACCCTTCTCACCGTCCAGTCCATTGCGGATATCCCCGCCATGGTCCTCTTCTCCCTCCTGCTGAATCTGGCCGGAAGCAAATTCTGGGTAAAAGTCTCCAGTGTGTCTTTCTTCCTCCATGCCCTTCTGACCTGGGTGGCTCCGGGCATGGGCTTTCTCTGCGGCATTCAGTTCCTGGAAACCTCAGGGTACGCCCTATACACGGTAGCCGCCGTTTACTTCGTCAATGAGCTCATCGACCTGCCCGATCGGGTCCAAGGGCAAGCTTACTTCTCCATGACCAACACCATCGGCATTGTCCTGGGGACCTCTGTGGGTGGTTTCCTTCTGGACTTGTGGGGCTCCAGCGCCCTGCTGGCCTTCGCCACCATCACCGGCGGGGCCGGAATGATCATCCTGCTGTACGCCCTGAAGCGTCCCATTCCCCTTCGAACTTCGGTATAAAAAATTGGCTCCCTCAACCGAGGGAGCCAATTTTTTATACTCTCTTATATGTCACATAGGTAAAGGTCAGGTCCTCATGCTGGAAGGGACCTTCGGTCTCCACCGCTTCCCAGCTGGGGTCGTTGTCCAGGTTGGGGAAATAGCGGTCGGCTTCAACAGTTACGGCTGAGGAGACGGAACCTATGCCATCCTGGTGCTCTGGTCGGACATCTATCCGGAGGAAATGGCCGGTTACCGGATGACGTATT
>JAFZEB010000116.1 GCA_017560855.1 Ruminiclostridium sp. | reverse complement strand
GGGATGGCGCCTACAGGGCAGTGGCGGGAGCAGTGGCCGCACTGGATGCAGCCGTGGTCGGCTTTTGGCTTCATGGGGACGCCGCTGTATGCCCGGTAGGGGAAATTGCCCGGAACGGTCAGATCATCCGAGGATTCTGTGTCCATCTTTTCCTTGATCTGGCTTGCAAAGGAGATCATCTCCTGGTGGTCCCGGTTGTCGGGACGGCCTGCGCCAAACTGGGGCATCAGGGAGTGCTGGGCCACCGCCTCCAGGGCAGCCACGGGTCGGAAACCGGCCTGGGTGAGGACGTCCTTCAGCTCCAGAAGGGTATCGTCGATGGCGCGGTTGCCAAACACGGCCATAAGGATGGCTTTGGCTCCGTTGCCCTGCAGTTTGGAAAGGCGTTTGACGGCGGGAGCCGGGACCCGCCCGCCAAAGGAGGGGACAGCCACGATGCACAGATCCTCAGGGGAAAAGGGAATGGCGGAAAAATCTGCTTTTCGGTCCATCAGATCCACCACACGGACGTTGGAAGAGAATTCCTTGGTGAGGAGGTTTGCTGTTTTCATGGTACCGCCGGTGGGGCTGAAGAGGATCTCGTAGGTCATGCGGGGTTGCTTCCTTCCGTAAGATGATTTTTTCATTATACAGGAAGATGGGGGGAGAAGCAACGGCTGCCGGGAGATTTAGGCGGGTTCCGGGGACTGAAATTCTGTTAGGTCCCCCCAGAAACGCTTGGGCATGTGGGTCTGGCGGCACTTGGGATTGTAACGGGAGGGGATGGCGATGGTGTTATAAAATTTTCGCCACAATGCTTGGCATTCCAACTCGGCCTGATCGGGTTTGTCCAGGTCCAGATGGTCCACGGGGCGGATTTTCCATTTCCCCCCGGCGTAGAACAGGGCCTCCTTGTGGGTCTTGTCGTGGAGGAGGAAAGCCTCGTTGGGAAACCGCTGGCAGAAGTGGGGACGCAGGAGGGGAAGGACCCGGTTCTTGGGGGTGATCTGCCCCACCAGGACCCCATGGTAGTCGGCAAACCGGACGAATCCCTTGTACTGGTGGGCCTCGTGGGTCAGGTGGTGGATGGCCCGGTCCAGAATGAGGATCCTCTGGTCGGTGACATCCTGGGGGAGAGCACGGGAGAAGGCCAGATAGATCAGGTCAAACATGTGCCGCTCCTTCTGGGGCAGGTCGGTGAGGAAGGCATAGGTCATCATCCGCCGAAAAGACTCGGAGACCTCTTTCTCCAGATCCTGATAGACCTGTCGGGCCAGATTGGGATCGGTGACGATCTCCCGCAGGGGATACAGGGAGAACTGTCGGTTGCCTGGGGTCAGGAAGTAGAAGGGGTATTCCTTTCGGCGGAAGCTGTCACCTACGCAGGTGAGAAAGCCGGTAAAGGTGCCGTCATAGGCCAGGGTGCACTGGGGCCAGGTAGACATAGAGAGGACTCCTTTCCTTAGAAAATGACAAAGAAAACTGAAACGTCAGGTGAAGAGGGAGAGCTGTTCATATTGGGGTTGGATGGCCGGAGCCTCCAGGGCGGTAAGAGCCCGCAGGACGTTTTCCGGCCTTGCCCGCAGGGCGGGGGTCATGTGCCCGGAACAGGTGAGGAAGTACTGGGCCCGCTTCATAACGATTCCCAGTTTTTTCAGGCTGTCCTCGTCCAGGGAGCGCCACCGTCGGGCGGATAAAATCTTCCGTGCCCCGATCACTCCGATGCCGGGGACCCGGAGAAGGGTCCGGTAGTCGGCGGTGTTGACCTCCACGGGAAATTGGTCCAGGTGATTCATGGCCCAGTTGCACTTGGGGTCCAGAAGGGGATTCAGAGTGGGCTGGTCCGGGGATAGGATTTCATCGGCCTTAAAATGGTAGAACCGCAGGAGCCAGTCGGACTGGTACAGTCGGTGCTCCCGGAGGAGGGGCGGCTGGAAGTCCACTGGAGAGGGGAGAAGGGGGCTGTCTGCCACGGGAATGTAGGCCGAGAAGAAGACCCGCTTCAGGGCGTACTTTTGGTACATCCCCTCGGAAAGTTTCAGAATGTGATAGTCGGTCTCGTCGGAGGCTCCCACGATCATCTGGGTGGACTGGCCCGCCGGGGCGAAGTCCGGGGTGTGGCGGAATTTCCGTTTGTCTGCCTTGCTCTGGAGGATTTCCTCCCGGATCTGGGCCATGGGCTGGAAGATGTTCTCCTTCTTCTTGTCCGGAGCCAGGAGGGCCAGACTTTGGGAGGAGGGTAGCTCAATATTTACCGAGAGACGGTCGGCCAGCAGGCCCAGCCGATGGGTGAGAAGGGGATCTGCCCCGGGAATGGCCTTGGCGTGGATGTACCCGGAAAAGCCGTACTCCTCCCGGAGAATGGTGAGGGCTTTGATCATCAGCTCGGTGGTGTAGTCCGGGCTTCGGACTACGGCAGAGCTGAGAAAGAGTCCCTCAATGTAGTTCCGACGATAGAAGTCAATGGTCAGGTCGGCCAGCTCCCGGGGGGTGAACATGGCCCTGGGCAGGTCGTTGGAGGTCCGGTTCACGCAGTAGCGGCAGTCGTAGCAACAGACGTTGGTGAGAAGGACCTTCAGCAGGGTGATGCACCGGCCATCGGCGGAAAAGGAGTGGCAGCAGCCTCCGGCGATGGTCTTGCCCAGGTTTCCACCCCGGCGGTCCCCGCCACTGGAGGTGCAGGCTACGTCATATTTTGCCGCATCGGTGAGGATCTGGAGCTTTTCTGCGATGGTCATGAAAATCACCTCCAAGGAATCGAACTAATGTACGATTATTATACACCGGAGAGGTGCATGAAAAAACCGCCGGAGAAAAACTTCTCCGGCGGTTGGGGTCAAATATGGGACTTGGCTAAGAACCTTGATTTCTGTGCAACCATAGGTCATCGGAATGAAAGTTCTTTTGCCTACTTTTCTTTCAAGAAAAGTAGGTTACTCCTTGGGGAAGCCCTCGGGGATCTCGTGGGTCACGCAGCGGCGGCCTTCCTTGGTCCAGATGTTGCCCAGGCACTTGGTGCAGCCGATGCACTTGGACTCCTCGCCCTTCTCCAGGACGTTGTAGAAGTCGGGCTGGCAGATGAAGGGACGGGAAGCGGAGACGAACTCAATGCCGGCAGCCAGGATCTGATCCACCTGCTCCATGTTGCGGATGCCGCCGACCAGGATGGTGGGGATCTTCACTTCCTTGGCGATCTTGGAAGCGCGCTCCAGGTAGAAGGTGGGGACCTTCTTCTTACCCAGGCCCAGCCAGTTGTAGCCGGACAGCTCGATGGCGTCAGCGCCCAGAGCCTCGAACTGCTTGCAGTAGTAGACGATGTCCTCTGCGTAAGCAGCGTCAGCCTCGCCGGCGCAGTTGGTGTTGACCTTCACCAGAACGGGGAAGTCAGCGCCCACAGCCTCGCGGATGGCGGTCAGGCAGCGAGCGGGGAAGCGCATACGGTTCTCAGCGGAGCCGCCGAAGTCGTCGGTGCGCAGGTTGGAGTTGGGGTCCAGGAACTGGCTCAGCAGGTAGCCGTGAGCGCAGTGGAGCTGCACGCCGTCAAAGCCCATAGCCTTGGCGGTGACTGCTGCGTCCACGAAGTCAGCGCAGATCTTGTCCATGTCAGCTGCGGTGATCTCGGTGGTCTCCATCTCGTTGGCGCCCTTCATGCCGCCGGAGGGAGCGAAGATCTTGCCGCCCTCCACACGCTTCTCAGGCATGAAGATGTTCATGCCGGCGTGCATGATCTGGAGGATCAGGCGGCCGCCCTTGGCGTGAACAGCGTCCAGAACTTCCTTCTGGGAAGCGCGCTGCTCCTCGGTGGCGAAGCCGACCTGGATGCCGGTGGAGCGAGCCTCAGTGGAGATGTAGCTGTAAGCGGTGATGATAGCGCCAACGCCGCTCTCAGCCACCTCGCCGTACAGAGCAACCTGCTCGGGTGCGCAGGTGCCGTCACGACGGCCGAAGGGATCCTGGGTAGCGGAACGGATCAGGCGGTTGGGCAGTTCCAGGGTGCCGATCTTGCCGGGAGTAAAGAGCTTAGATGCCATAGGTATCGTTCTCCTTTATAATCAGTTTGTCTTGTCCTGTGCGGATTTTAAGGTTATCTGTCATTATACCAAAGATAGCGGGGCGTGGCAACTGTTGTTTTCCGGGGAATCCTCTCTTGACATGCGGATGTTTTGGGGGATAAGATAACTCCATGAGAAATTTGGAGGAATGTGTCGTGCAAGGAAAGAAAAAGATGGGGTTCCTGACGGTCTTCGGCTCCTACGTCCTGTGGGGGCTGCTGCCGGGATTCTGGACCCTGATGGCTCCGGTAAACTCGGTGTACATCCTGGCCCAGCGGATCATCTGGTCCCTGGTGTTCATGGCCCTTTACCTGGCTCTGACCCGGTCGTTGGGGGAAATTAAGTTTGCATTCACGGACAAGCCTACCTTCTGGCGAAGTCTTGCCAGCGGCGTGTTCATCACGGTGAACTGGGGCCTGTACATCTATGCGGTGAACTCCGGCCACGTGCTGGATGCCAGCATGGGCTATTTCATCCAGCCTGTGGTGGTGGCCCTTATCGGCTTCCTGGTCTTCCGGGAGCGTCCCACCCGGGGGGAGTGGCTCACCTTCGCCTTTGCGGCGGCGGGCATTCTGTATCTCCTCTTTTCCACGGGTACCGTTCCCACCCTGGCCCTGGCCATCGTCATCCCCTTCGCCATCTACGGGGCGGTGAAGAAGGACCTGAAGCTCACCGCCCAGACATCCCTCTTCATGGAGACCCTCCTCATGACTCCTCTGGCCCTGGCCTTCTGCTGGTGGTGGACGGCTCGTGTGGGCGGCTTCGAAAACGTTATGGGGGGCACAGCCTTCTGGCTCCTGCCTGCCTGCGGTCTGGTGACCTCCATCCCTCTGCTGCTGTTCAACATGGGCGTGAAGATCATTCCCTATTACTTCACGGGGATCCTTATGTATATCAACCCCACCCTCCAGTTCCTGGTGGGTCTGTATATGGGTGAACCCCTGAACCAGGACCGCCTCATCGCCTTCATCATCATCTGGATCGGCATTCTCTTTACCCTGTGGGATAAAATTAAATTGATTCGAGCCGAAAAGAAAAACGGTTCCCTCGTCTGAGGGAACCGTTTTTGGATTTATAGGATAACTTTCACCGGCTTGGTGATGGACACCGTCCCGGGGGCCACCTCACACTCCATGGCGAGGATCTGCACCCCGGCCTTCTGCACCTCCCGCAGGGCCTCTCCAAAGGCCGGGTGGGTGGTGTCATTGGGGGAGAAGGCCTGGATATCCGACATCTGAATGACAAAGCAAACGGCGGCCTCGTAGCCCTCGGACAGGCAGTCTGCCAGACCCCGCAGGTGCTTGATGCCCCGTTCCGTGGGGGCGTCCGGGAAGTAGGCGTGGCCGTCCACCTCTAAGGTAACCCCCTTCACCTCCACGAAGCCCTTCCGGTCTCCTGCCTCCCAGTAGAAGTCAAAGCGGGAGTCCCCGTGCTTTTGTTCGCCCTTGAGCAGGGTCAGCCCGGGGACGAAGTGCCCCTCCAATGCCCACTCCCGGAAGAGGTGGTTGGGGGCCTGGGAGTCCATGTTGATGGCACGCTGGCCCTTCTGGACCCCGATGAGGTCGTAGGCGGTCTTGCGGTTGGGGTTGTCACTCTTGGTGAGCCACACCGTAGCGCTGGAAACCAGCAGCTCTCTGCAGCGGCCGGTGTTCTTTACGTGGACGGTGGTGGGCTGGCCGTCTATTTCCACTTCCGCCACGAACCGGTTGGGACGGGACAGGAACTTGCCGAAAACAATGTTGGGGTAGGTCAAAGAAACTCCCTCCTTAGGGAAAATGGGTGGAAAAATGCCCTGGGGCATGATACACTTATAGTGTAATCACATGGACCCCATTCGTCAACAAAGGAGGGGCAAGACGATGAAGAATTATCTGCTGGCTCTGGACCAGGGCACCACCAGTTCCCGGGCCATTCTGTTTACCACCGGGGGCGAAGTGGTCTCCACGGCCCAGTACCCCTTTACCCAGCACTACCCCCAGCCCGGCTGGGTGGAGCACGACCCCATGGAGATCCTCAACACCCAGCTGAAGGCCGCCGCCGACTGCGTGGCCCAGAGCGGGGTGGATGTGAAGGACATTGCCGCTGTGGGTCTGGCCAACCAGCGTGAGACCGCCGTGGTCTGGGAGAGAAAGACCGGCAAGCCAGTGTCCAACGCCATTGTTTGGCAGTGCCGCCGGACGGCGGACTTCTGCTCCTGGCTCCAGGTGGCAGGGCACACCGATACCATCCGGGCCAAGACCGGCCTGGTGGCCGATGCCTATTTTTCCGGCACCAAATACCGCTGGATCCTCCAGAATGTCCCCGGCGTCCGGGAAAAGGCCCTGCGGGGGGAACTCCTCTGCGGCACCGTGGACAGCTGGCTCCTGTGGAACCTGACCGGGGGCAAGGTCCACGCCTCCGACTATTCCAACTGCTGCCGGACCATGCTCTTTGACATCCACAAGCTGGCCTGGGACGAGGATCTCTGCCGCCTGATGGAAGTCCCCATGGATTGGCTGCCTCAGCCTGTGGAGAACAGCGGTGACCTGGGTGTCATCGCCAACGGCGTTCCCTACCTGGAAGCCCTGGCCGGTCTCCCCATCCGGGGTGCTGCCGGTGACCAGCAGGCCGCCCTCTTCGGTCAGGGCTGTTTTAAGCCCGGCCAGTTGAAGAATACCTACGGCACAGGCTGCTTCACCCTCCTCAACACCGGCAAGGCGGTGACCTCCCGGAACGGTCTGCTCACCTGCGTGGGCTGGGGCCTCAAGGGAGAGACCACCTACGTTCTGGAGGGCAGCGTCTTCAACGCCGGTTCCTCCATCCAGTGGCTGCGGGACGAGCTGGGTATTATTAAAAGCGCACCGGAGATCAACGGCCTGGCCGAGTCCGTCCCGGACAACGGCGGCGTGTATCTGGTCTCTGCCTTCACCGGCCTGGGCTCCCCCCACTGGGATATGTTCGCCCGTGGTACCATCATCGGCATTACCCGAGGCACCACCAAGGCCCACATCTGCCGGGCAACTCTGGAGGGCATTGCCTACCAGACCGCCGACCTGATCCGGGCCATGGAAAAGGATGCCGGTCAGCCCATCAGCGGCCTGCGGGTGGACGGCGGCGCCAGCGTCAGTGATTTCATGATGCAGTACCAGGCTGACCTGCTGGGCGTTCCCGTGGAGCGGCCCCAGGTGGTGGAGACCACCGCTTGGGGAGCCGCCTGTCTGGCCGGTCTGGGTGCCGGTCTGTGGGATAGCCCTGAGGCCCTGTTAAAAGACCAGAAACCGGGCAAACTATATCTGCCCCAGAACGACCGGACCAAGGAGTACGCCAAGTGGCAGAAGGCCCTGGAGCGGGCGAAGGCTTGGGAGGAACTATAAGACATTTGGAAAGGGCTTGCCCTTTCCAAATGTGTGGGATTGCGGCCCGACCCGCGCCTGCCAAAGGCAGGCACTCTCGGGCCGAGAAGAGTTTTTCCCACGCGCATGTCGTGGGAAAAACATATTTAACATTATTTTGTCCTCTGCGGAGGCCAAAACTCTGCGAGGCTTTTATGGGAGGACACTATGACTGCGACGGAACGCTTTTTACACTACATTACCTTTGATACCCAGTCGGACGAGGGAAGCGAGACGGTCCCCACCACCGACAAGCAGAAGGTCCTGGGGGCTTACCTGGCCCAGGAACTGAAAGACATGGGTCTGGAGAACCCCCACATGGATGACCTGGGCTACGTCTACGGCTGGCTGCCCGCCACCCAGGGCAGGGAGGGGGACCCAGTGGTGGCCCTCATTGCCCATATGGACACCGCCCCCCGTGTTTCCGGCGAAAACGTTAAGGCACGAGTTGTCCACTACACCGGGGGTGATTTGGTGCTGAATGCCGAGCGGGGCATCGTCATGACCGAAAAGGATTTTCCCGACCTGGCAGACAACATCGGCAAGCACCTGATCGTCACCGACGGCACTACTCTGCTGGGGGCCGATGACAAGGCGGGGATCGCCGAGATCTTCTCTGCCCTGGCATGGCTCCAGGACCACCCTGAGGTCCCACATGGCCGGGTGGCCGTGTGCATCACCCCTGACGAGGAGGTGGGCCGTGGCGCCGACCACGTGGACCTGGAGAAGCTGGGGGCGGCCTACGGCTATACCGTGGACGGCGGTCCCATTGGCTGGCTGGAGTATGAGAACTTCAACGCAGCCAGCGCCGACATCACCATCCGTGGCGTGAACATCCACCCCGGCGATGCCAAGAACAAAATGAAAAACGCCTGCCTGATCGCCGCCCAGTTCATCGGCATGGTGCCCCCGGCAGAGTCCCCTGCCCACACGGAAGGGTACGAGGGATTCTACCACCTGTGCACCATGGAGGGGGACGAGAGTCTGGCCAGACTGGAATGGATCCTCCGGGACCACGACAGCCACAAGCTGGAGGAGAAGAAGGCCCGCATGGAGGCCATTGGGCGTTATCTCAACGGCTTATACGGCGTGGGCACTGTGGAGGTGGACATCCGGGACTCCTACCGGAACATGAAAGAGATGGTCCTGCCCCATCCCGAGATCCTGGACCGTGCCCGTGCTGCTTTCCGCAAGGCCGGTGTGGAGCCTGTGGACGTAGCCATCCGTGGAGGCACCGACGGTGCCAAACTGAGCTTCATGGGGCTGCCCTGTCCCAACCTTTCCACCGGCGGCTACCACTACCACGGCGTGTACGAGTATATCCCCCAGGAGTCTTTGGAGAAAATGACGGAGGTCTTGGTGAATTTGCTGGCCTGAGTTGGTGAAAAAGTAAAAGGAAAGATTTTTCGAAAAAAGTTGAAAAAAACCGTTGACAAATTCGGTTTCTGCGGTTATACTAATCATCGTTCCGCCGGACAAGGCGCCGGCGACGATGATATGGCGGCATAGCTCAGTTGGCTAGAGCATTCGGTTCATACCCGGAGTGTCACTGGTTCGAATCCAGTTGCCGCTACCATCTCTCCTTCGAGGAGAGATATCTGGCCCGTTGGTCAAGCGGTTAAGACACCGCCCTTTCACGGCGGTAACATGGGTTCGATTCCCGTACGGGTCACCACACGGAGGCATAGCTCAGCTGGTAGAGCGCTCGCCTCACACGCGAGAGGTCACAGATTCGAGTTCTGTTGTCTCCACCATTGAACACCTGAGATCGTAACGATTTCGGGTGTTTTTTGTTTTGTTTATGAACTTTTTGAGCTGTTTTGAAATCGGGTACAGCGGGGATTCACTCTGTTGTACCCAAATCGTGGAGCAGGGGGAGCTGGGTGTCAGTCTGACCCAGAACATCCATGATGATCTTGGCTCCTGTCTGGAATCCTTTGATGAAGCTGTCCCGCTCGCTAATGTCCAATAGCTCTGATTGCAAGTCTACCATGGCTTTCAATAGGGTGCTCTCGTTTTCGGGGAGTACCCCTAAGAGTGATTGCTCACATTCATCCAGTGCGTGAATGATTTCCTGGTAGCGGCTTCCTCTTTTAAAGCTTCGATTATTTGGGGCCACCTTGCCGTACCAAAGGTCCTCCAGAATGTACATATTGCTCCCCCTTCTTTTTGTGTTCGTGCGGATTATGTCTTTGATTGATTTTAGATATAGTTTATCTAAAAGTCAATAGATAATATCTGTCTACCGTATACTATGACCATCATTTAACGAATGGTGGTGGGAAGGTGAACAATCGGATTCGGGCCATGCGGGAAGACCGGGATTTGACCCAGCAGCAGTTGGCCGATGCCCTGGGCATCACCCAGCGAAAGTACAGCTACATGGAAACGGGGACCCAGGCCTGGACGGATGAGTTTCTTATCAAGCTGGCCGACTACTACCATGTGAGTATCGACTACCTTCTGTGTCAAACTGACAACCCCAAACGAACCCCGTGACAAAGCGCCGAGCGGATCGATGGTCTGTCCGACGCTTTTTGTTTTCGGAAGAAAACCTCGATTCTTGAAAGGGACAAAATCCAATCGTTCAAATAATAGAATTTTTATCGGTATCCTCTTGCCAATATGCAGGATTCTGAGTATAATATTTCGTCAAGAGAAACTTCTCCGAGAGAGAAATGAATACAGGGAGGCTTGTCTTATGAAGGCATTGTCCAAGGTGGCCAAGGCTGTCCAGGCTTCTACCACCATTGAAATTGATATGAAATTCAAGCGCATGAAGGCCGAAGGCATTGATGTTATCGGTTTTGGCATGGGTGAACCCGACTTCAACACCCCCGAAAACGTCAAGCAGGCCGGCATTCGCGCCATTGAAAATAACCTGACCCGTTACACCCCTGCTGCAGGCACCATGGATGTGCGCAATGCCATCAGCTACCGCCTGAAGGAGGACTGGGATCTGGAGTATGCTGCCGACGAGATCGTGGTCACCGGCGGCGCCAAGCACATGGTCTACGTAGTCCTGAAGACCCTGGTGAACCCCGGTGACGAGGTCATTCTGCCTGCACCCTACTGGGTCACCTACTATGAGGCCATCAAGATGGTGGGCGGCGTGCCTGTCATCCTGGAGACCACTGCAGAGACCGACCTGAAGATCACTCCTGAACTGCTGAAGGAGGCCATCTGCCCCGAGACCAAGTGCATCATTCTGAATAACCCCTCCAACCCCTCCGGCATGATGTACACCAAGGATGAGCTGGAAGCCCTGGCCAAGGTCTGCGTGGAAGAGGATCTCTACATCATCGCCGATGAGATCTACGACAAGCTGGTTTTCGACGGCCAGGTCTTCACCCCTGTTGCCTCTCTGGGTGAGGAGGTCAAGGAGCGTACCATCCTCATCAACGGTGTCTCCAAGACCTACGCTATGACCGGCTGGCGCATTGGCTATGCCTGCGGCCCCAAGGAGATCATGAAGGTCATCAGCAACTACCTGAGCCATTGCATGTCCGGTACCAGCAGCATTTCCCAGGCTGCCGCCATTGAGGCGCTGACCGGTCCTCAGGACAGCGTGGAGGCCATGCGCAAGGAGTTTGAGGCCCGCCGCGACTATATGTACGCCCGCATCGAGAACATTCCCGGTGTCAGCGCCATCAAGTCCCCTGCTACTTTCTACATGTTTATGAACATCGACGGCTTTATTGGTAAGAAGCTGTATGGCGTTCCCGTCCGTGATGCCGATGACTTTGCTGCCCTGCTCCTGGATAAGGGTCTGGTGGCTGTGGTCCCCGGTACCGGCTTCGGTGCCCCCAACTATGTCCGCTGGTCCTTCGCTGTCTCCATGGAGACCATCGAGAAGGGTATGGACCGTCTGGAAGAGTTCCTGGACGCTGCCCAGGCGGAGGAGATCGGCCGCTTCAACCTGGATCTGGGTCTGGCTCAGTCCGAAATGGCCGCTCTGGAGGCTTTCATCAACGCCCATCGTGCTGCCTACGAGGCAGAACTGGCAGCCGAGCAGGCCGCCAAGGGCGAAAACTGATTTTGATTTGAAAAAAGCCCCTGCCGTGCGGCGGGGGCTTTTTTATGGAAAGGGGTGTGCCTATGACCTGGCTCATCGTCCTGGAAAAAATGATCATGCTGGTCCTGCTGATGGTGGTGGGCTTCGGTGCGGCCAAGGCCGGCTGGGTGGACGGCGATTTCAGCCAGAAGGCCAGCCGTCTGGTGATGAACGTCTTCGTGGTGGGCCTCATCGTCAGCTCCGTGGTAAACACCGAGCCTATTATGTCCAACTGGGAACTGGCGCTGGCAATTTTCTCGGTCTTCCTGGTGTTTTTTCTGGGGGGAGCCTTGGGTTGGATCGCCGCTCGACTCCTCCGGTTCCGGGGAAGGGACCGGAATGTGGCCTGGCTTTCGGTCTTCTTCATGAACAACGTGTTCATCGGCTTTCCCGTGGTAGAGGCCCTTTTCGGGAGTGAGGCCATTTTCTGTGCCTCCCTCTCCAACCTGCCCTTCAACCTCCTGCTGTACACCGTTGGCGTGGCCTATCTTCAGGTGGGGGAGGGGAGAGGGAGGGTGAGCATCCGGGAGGTCTTCTCCATTCCACTGGTGGCAACGCTGTTGGCCATTACTCTGTTCGTTCTCCAGATCCCGGTGCCTGAACTGGTGGTGGACACCTGCCGGACTCTGGGTGCCGCCACGGTGCCTGTGTCCATGATCATCGTGGGCATCTCCCTCAGCCATGTGCCCATTCGAGAGGCTCTTCTGGATGGAAAGGCCTACGCTGTGAGTCTGGTGAAGCTCATTCTCTGCCCTGTGGTCACTTGGGCCGTTCTGCGGCTCTTCCTGGACCCGGCCAGCCTGGTTTTCGGTGTCCTTGTAGTCATTGCCGCCTGCCCCAGCGCTGCTATGATCACCATCTTGAGTGTGCGGTTCGGGGCCGATGACACCCTGGCCTCCAAAATAAAGTTCCTGAGCACCGTTCTCAGTGCGGTGACCCTGCCCCTGATTGTGTATCTGTTGTTATGAAAAAATCCGCTCTCATTGGAGAGCGGATTTTTTGTGTTGTTTCAGGTTGACCGCCAGGTTCCACAGGGGGATGAGGTAGAGGTAACAGGCCGCCAGCATGGCTTCCGGGGGTGCCCCCAGGGAAGCCAGAGGAACGGTACCTGCAATGGACCAGGGGATAAGAGGGGCGATGACCACCACGGTGTTTTCCAGGCCGATGGCCAAGTCCTGGTGGCTGAAATCCTCCCGGCACAGGCTGTGTGAGAGCATGATGGCCAGGGACTGGTTACAGGAGATCATGGAGGTGAGGATGGAGGTGGCCAACAGGGAACCAAAGGGGGTAACCTTCCTGGCCAGCTTGTGCACGGCCCCCTTCAGACCATCCAGAAGGCCGGTGCCATTGAACAGACCGGAAAAGGTGGAGGAGACGGAGACGATGCACAGAGGGGTGGCCATGGAAATCACCCCGCCTCCGGAGAGGAGATTTTTCAGTTCCGGCAGGGTGGGGGTATAGCCCAGAAGAGCGGTTTTCAGAAGCTGGCCTAAGGTCATGTCCTGAAGGGTCAGGCAGAGGATGGCGCTTACCAGGATGCTCAGGCCCATGGTGATCTTTACCTTGCACTTGAATAACGAGAGAAGGATGATGACTACAGCCGGCAGAACGGTGAGCCAGTGGAGGCGGAACCCCTGGGCAAAAGGGGCCAGCAAGTCCTGGGAGAAGGTTCCCTGGGGATGGGTCAGGCCAAAGGCCAGGTAGGTGCTGCAGGTGAGGGCCAGGGGGACCCAGGCGGTGTGGATCATGCCCTTGATGTTGTCGTAGATATCGGTTTCCGTCAGGGCAGCCACCAGTAGGGCGCTGGTGGACATGGGAGAGCAGCGATCACCGAAGAAGGCACCCGACAGGATGGCCCCGGCGGACAGGACCGGGTTGAGTCCCATGGCCTGGGAGATGGACATACAAATGACCCCGATGGTGGCGGCGGTGCCGAAGGAGGTGCCTGTCAGAACAGACATCACCGAGCACAGCAGAAAGGCCAACAGGGGGAAGACTGCCGGGGAGATGAGGCCTGCCGCATGGTAGATCAGGAAGGGGATGGTCCCCGAGGCCCGCCACAGGGCGGTGATCATGCCGATGAGCAGGAAGAGAAACAGGATGGTTTTGACGGTTTTCAGACCTTGGAGGGACATGGTCAGCAGAGCCTTCGGTTTGTGGCCCTTGAGGAGGCCGTAGGAGAAGAAGAGGAGGTAGCCTCCCAGAAGGGCCCAGAGGATGAAGACGTCCAGAACCAGGCTGGCGCAGAGAAGGGCGCAGAAGCCCCCCAGAAAGATCCATTCCATGTGCATCCCTCCTTGCTTTTTTTGTCAGTGCCTATTATGATAGAGGAAAACACTGGCTTTGTCCAGATTTCTTTCCCAAAGGAGAAACAACCATGCTCCTGACAGCAGAACACATTTCTTTGAATTTTGGTCTCAAGCAGCTGCTTGACGACGTGACCTTATATTTGAACGAAGGGGATAAGATCGGCATCATCGGCATCAACGGAACCGGTAAGAGCAGCTTCCTCCGGGTCCTGGCGGGAGATCAGGTCCCCGACGAGGGCAAGGTCTCCCTGGACCCCAATGTCCAGGTGAGCTTCCTCAGTCAGAATCCCAGGATGGACGAGAACAACACCGTCCTGGAACAGGTCTTTGCGGACTTCTCTACCGATGTCCGTGCCTTGATGGAGTACGAGGCCAAGACCATGCTCACCCGCCTGGGGATCACCGACTTTGAACAGAAAGTGGGAACCCTCTCTGGTGGTCAGCGGAAGCGTGTGGCCCTGGCGGCTGTCCTTCTGCACCCTGCTGATGTCCTCATCCTGGATGAGCCCACCAACCACCTGGACAGCGACATGATCCTCTGGCTGGAGGGTCATCTGCAGAAGTTCACCGGTGGCCTGGTGATGGTCACCCACGACCGCTACTTCCTGGAGCGTGTGGCCAACCGAATCACCGAGTTGTCCCACTGTCATATCCGCCACTACGAGGCCAATTATTCCAAGTACCTGGAACTGAAGACCCAGCAAGAGGAGATGGAACAGGCCGCCCAGCGCAAACGCATGTCCATCCTCCGGGTAGAGTACCAGTGGATCATGCGGGGTGCTCAGGCCCGCCGCACTAAAAACAAGGACCGCATCGCCCGGTTCGAGGAGTTGAAGACCCAGTCCGGTCCTGAGGTGGACCAGTCCGTCCAGATGGCCACCCTGTCCAGCCGCTTGGGACGGAAGACGGTGGAACTGAAAGAGGTCAGCAAGGCCTTTGGGAATAAGACCGTCCTCTCCAACTTCTCCTATGGGGTGGCCCGGGATGCCCGGGTAGGCATCGTGGGCCGGAACGGTGCCGGCAAGTCCACTCTGCTGAATCTCATCGCAGGTAAAATGGGGCCGGATTCCGGTACCATCGACTGGGGCGAGACCGTCCGCATCGGCTACTTCTCCCAGGAGGGCCGGGAACTGGATCTGGACCAACGTGTCTATGACTTCATCCACGAGATCGCCGGGGAGGTCAAGACCCGGGAGGGCAACTTCTCCGCCACCCAGATGATGGAGCGGTTCCTTTTTCCCACCCAGCTGCAGGGTCAGCCCATTGGCAAGCTCTCCGGCGGCGAGCGGCGGAGACTCTACCTCCTGTCCGTCCTCATGGAGGCCCCCAATATCCTCCTGTTGGATGAGCCAACCAACGATCTGGATGTGACCACCCTGGCCATTCTGGAGGAGTATCTGGAAACCTTCCCTGGGGCAGTCATCGCTGTCTCCCATGACCGGTACTTCCTGGATAAGGTGGCTGAGGAAATTTTCGAGGTAGGTGAGGGAGGTGTCATCACCCGCTACACCGGCAACTTCACCGACTATCTGGAAAAGCGTCGGGCGGAAGAAAAGGCCCTGGAAAAAGCGGAAAAGAAGGACAAGGCCCCCAAGCAGGAGAAACCTACCCGCCAGAAGAAGCTGAAGTTTACCTTCAAAGAACAGCATGAATTCAACACCATCGAGGAGGACATTGCCGCTCTGGAGGAGGTCATCGCCCAGGTGGAGACCGAAATGTCCGCCGCAGGCAGTGACTACGTGAAGCTCCAGGAACTCACCGAGAAGCAGACCAAGCTCTCGGCGGAACTGGAGGAGAAGATGGACCGGTGGATGTATCTCACCGACCTGGCAGAACGGATTGCGGCACAGGAATAAGAACGACAGCCGACGGGAGTTGGATTTTCCCGTCGGCTGTGTAAGTTTATTCGACCAATACCAGACCGTAGCAGTTGTGAGGGTCGTTGATGTTTTCTAAGACATGAATGGGAAGTCCAAGTCCCCGGGCGGTGGCGAACACATCTATGCCACAGGCTTCCATGGAGGGGATGGTGATATCCCGGTGGGGACAGTCATCCAGGGTGCATTTCTTGCAAAGGCGGCAGGGTCCGCTGCCGAAGGCGATGGTTTTGTAGTAACCCGCCGAAAAGAGCATGCCGGATACTGTGCGGACGATTTCGGTGGTGTTCCATCCGGTGTTGTGGATCAGGAAAGCCACCGAGAAAGAATCCAAAATCTCCTGGGTTTCCTTCCAGGTTGGTGTCCTGGGAGGGCAGCAGAGGCTTTTTCCGTAATGATCACAGCCAAACTGACATTTGTGGCGGACCCAGGGTGCGGTGACTACTGCGGCAGGGGAGATGACCAAGGCCTCCAGCGCACCCATTTCCTTTGCCTTTTCCAGATAACGAGACCACATAGGGAAACATCCTTTCTCTGTGTTTGCATTCAGTCTACGAAATGACAGGTCTTTTGTCAATCGTATTCTCTACGGAACGTAGGTTGTCAAAGGAGAGATGTCCGAATAGAATGGACAGGAAAAAACAAGGAGGAAAACCATGGAAAACTATGTGACCGGGGCTGTCATCAAGGCCCTGCGGGAGAAAGGGAATCTGACCCAGAAGGAACTGGCTGACAAGATCGGCGTCAGCGACAAGACGGTGAGCAAGTGGGAGACTGGAAAGGGTCTGCCGGATATCACCCTGTTGGAGCCGCTGGCCGGTGCGCTGGGGGTCTCCATATCGGAACTGCTGTCCGGGGAGTTCCGGGTGAACACCAACCGGGCCGGGAATATGCTGCGGAGCAAATTCTATGTCTGCCCTGTGTGCGGAAATGTGATCCATGCGGTGGGGCAGGGGAGTTTTCACTGCTGTGGCGTCCTGCTGCCCCCTCTGGAGGCAGAGGAACCAGATGAGGACCACGGCATTCAGGTGGAAAAGATGGAGGATGACTGGTACATCACCGTAGACCACCCCATGACCAAGGGGCACCATATCACCTTCTTTGCCTATGTGACCTCTGACCGCATTTTCCTTCAGCGGACCTACCCGGAGCAGGACTGTGCCCTGCGTTTTCCGCGGATAGGATTTGGTCAGCTGTACGCCCATTGTAATCACCATGGACTTTATAAAATCAAGCTCACCCGAGGGGATGTTTTGAAATAAGTTATGAAAAATCCGGGAGTTCCCGGATTTTTCATTTTCGACAATGGTCGGTAATTTTGGCTTGACAAAATGGTTTAGAGGTGTATAATCGACATATGACGAAAAAGGGGGCGTGTCCATTGGCAAGACCAAGGCGTTTCCGGCGGGTGTGCCGGGAACCGGAATACAGCGGCTTTTCCCCGGAGGGGATCGCCGGAACAGAGGAAGTGGTCCTGTCTGTGGACGAATTTGAAGTCCTGCGCCTGGTGGACTTTGAGAAAAAGACCCACGGGGCATGTGCGGCCCAGATGGAGATTTCCCGGACTACGGTGACCGAGATCTATGAGAGCGCTCGGTACAAAGTGGCGGACAGCCTGGTCAACGGCAAGCGACTGGTCATCACCGGCGGGTCCTACCGCCTGTGCAACGGGACGAATCAAACCTGCGGGAACCACTGCCGAAAGGACCCTCCGTCCCATGAAATGATCATACCCGGGAAAGAAGGAATTGATATGCGTATCGCAGTAACCTATGACAGCCAGACCGGTGAGATTTTCCAGCACTTTGGACACACCGAGTCCTTTAAGATTTACGACGTGGAGGACGGAAAGATCGTCTCTTCCCAGGTGGTAGGTACCAACGGCAGCGGCCATGGCGCCCTGGCCGGCTTCCTGCTGGGGGGCGGTGTGAACGTTCTGATCTGCGGCGGCATCGGTATGGGTGCCCAGAATGCCTTGGCCCAGGCTGGTATCCAGCTCTATGGCGGTGCTTCCGGCGCTGCTGATACAGCGGTGGAGGCTCTGCTGGCTGGGAATCTCCTGTATAACCCCGATGTCCAGTGCAGCCATCACGGCCACGGCCATGAGCATGGTCACAACTGCGGCGGTCATGGCCACGGTCACGGCGGCTGCGGCAGCCATGGCGGCACCTGCCACAGCTGAGAAACGAAGCAAAGGAGGATTTGGTCCATGGAGTGTCTGCAAGACCACCTGTCGGCTCTGCCGATCTGGGATAACTTAAACGAAACACAGCGCCAGACCCTCCTGCGCGGAACCATTGAACAGGTCCTTTCCGGTGGGACCCTTCTGAAAGAGGAGGGTGGGATGCTTCTGCTTTTGAAAGGAAGTATCCGGGTCTATCTTCTGTCTGAGGAGGGGAGGGAAGTCACTCTCTTTCATTTGCGGCCTGGGGACGTGTGCACCCTGGGGATTGCCGGTGTGTCCGAACAGCTGCCCTTTGCGCCCCAGATGGTTGTGGAGGAGGATTGTCGGTTTCTGATGACACAGGTCTCGGACTTGAAGAGCCTTGTAGAGGAAAGCCTGGAGGTTCGGTCCTTTGTTCACGAGCAGGTGAGCCGACATCTGGTCCGAATGATCTGGGCTATGGAACGGATCCTGTTTCTTCACGTGGATCGCCGTTTGGCGTCCTTTCTGTTGGAAGAGTACCACCGGACGGGCAGTCAGGAGATTCGGATGACCCATGAGGAGATCGCCCAGCAGATCTCTTCGGCCAGAGAAGTGGTGGCCCGGATGGTCAAGCGGTTTGCTGTCCAGGGTCTGGTGGAGGCCAAGCGGGGTTCCATCCGTCTGCTGGATCTGGAGGGCCTTCAAAAATTGGATGAATAAAAAATGACGCTGCATAGGCAGCGTCATTTTTTGTGCTTACTTCAGGATGGCGGCCAGATCCTCTTCCGGGGTACCCGTGGGATGAATGTCAAAGTTTTTGACTAAAAATTCTAAGACATTTTTGGAGAGGAAGGCGGGCAGGGTGGGCCCCAGGTAGATGTTCTTCAGGCCCAGGTGCAGGAGGGTGAGCAGGATGCAGACGGCCTTCTGCTCATACCAGGACAGCACCAGGGTCAGGGGCAGGTCGTTGACCCCACAGCCGAAGGCTTCGGCCAGGGCCACAGCTACCTTGATGGCGCTGTAGGCATCGTTGCACTGGCCCATATCCATGATCCGGGGCAGACCGCCGATGGTCCCCAGGTCCAGGTCGTTGAAGCGGAACTTGCCGCAGGCCAGGGTGAGCACGGCGGTGTCAGCAGGGGTCTGCTTCACAAACTCGGTGTAGTAGTTCCGGCCGGGACGGGCGCCGTCGCAGCCGCCCACCAGGAAAATGTGGCGCAGGGCGCCGGCCTTCACGGCGTCGATGACCGTGTCGGCAACGGACAGGACGGTGTGATGACCGAAGCCGGTGGTGACCTCTTTGCCGCCGTTGATGCCGGTGAATTCCTTGTCCTCAGGGAAACCACCCAGCTCCAGAGCCTTCTGAATGACGGGGGAGAAGTCCTTGTCTTCTCCGATGTGGACCATCTCGGGATAGGCCACCACCTCGGTGGTGAAGACCCGGTCCGCGTAGCTGGCCTTGGGAGGCATCAGGCAGTTGGTGGTGAAGAGGATGGGGGCGGGCAGATCGGCAAATTCTCTCTGCTGGTTCTGCCAGGCAGTGCCGAAATTGCCCTTCAGATGGGGGTATTTCTTCAGCTGGGGATAGGCGTGGGCGGGGAGCATTTCACCGTGGGTGTAGATGTTGACCCCCTTGCCCTGGGTCTGTTCCAGCAGAAGCTGCAGGTCCCGCAGGTCGTGGCCGGTGATGACAATGAAGGGGCCTTTTTCCACGGTCATAGAGACGGTGGTGGGAACGGGATGGCCGTAGGTCTCGGTGTTGGCCTGGTCCAGCAGGGCCATGCAGGTGAGGTTCACCTCGCCAACTTCCATCACGATGGGCAGCAGGTCGTCCATGCCGTACCAGTCGGTGCCCACAGCGGCCAGTGCCTTATAGAAGAAGCGGTTGACCCTCTCGTCCTCGTAGCCCAACACCCGGGCGTGATAGGCGTAGGCGGCCATGCCACGGACGCCGAAGAGGATGAGGGACTTCAGAGAGCGGATGTCCTCGTTGGCCTGCCACAGGTCCTCCATGTCGTAATCCTCAGCGATACACACGGAGCAGGAGACGAAGGAGGGGTAGAGGAAGCCCTTGGCCTCGTGGACCCGGTCGATGAGAGATTCGATGTGGTCGTCGTCGAAGCTGACGTTGGTCACGGTGGCGAAGAGGGCCTCCAGCATCACCTGGTCGGTCTCTTTGGTGATGAGGCCTTCCCGGCCCTGGGTGGCTCTGGCCAGACCGATAAGGGCGCCGGTCAGCTCGTCCTGGAGCTGGGCATTGTCTGCGGACTTGCCGCAGACGCCCTTCTTGCCGGTGCAGCCGGTGCAGCCGGCGGTCTGCTCACACTGGAAACAAAACATATTCTGATTCATCATCTTGGGTTCCTCCTGATTAAGTCTTGTCGATAATCCGGCCATCGGTGGAGATGGTCACCACCTGCCAGGGGATGAATTTGCCGCTGGCCTGCAGGGCTCTCTGGGCGGCCATCTGGATACCGCCGCAGCAGGGGACTTCCATCCGTACTACGGTAACGCTCTTGATGTCGTTGTTCTGCAGGATGGCAGTGAGTTTTTCGGTGTAGTCCACCATGTCCAGCTTGGGGCAGCCCACCAGGGTGATGTGGTCCTTGATAAAATCCTGGTGGAAGTTGGCATAGGCGTAAGCGGTGCAGTCAGCGGCGATGAGGAGCTTGGCCCCCTGGAACCAGGGAGCTGCCACGGGCACCAGTTTGATCTGGACCGGCCACTGGCGGAGCTGAGAGGTCTGCCGGGCAGGCTCTGCCTGGACGGGTGCTTCGTGGTGATGGATGGCCTTTGCCATGGAGCCGGGGCAGCCGCCAGTGGAACAGGCGGAGCCCTTTTTGTTGGCCAGCACGGCGGCTTCATCGTAGGGAGCGGCCTCTCGCTCCACGAAGGTGATGGCCCCCTGGGGGCAGGCGGGGAGGCAGTCTCCCAGGCCGTCGCAGTAGTCGTCCCGCAGGAGTTTAGCCTTGCCGTTCACCATGCCGATGGCCCCTTCGTGGCAAGCCTCCACGCAGATGCCGCAGCCGTCACATTTATGTTCATCGATCTGAATGATCTTTCTAATCATCATAAAGTCCTCCTTCTTCTTGGTTCTTGACTTTGTGGCTTAAGCTTACTATACTGAGGATAGAATGTATGTTGGAAATCCAACAAAGGAGGGGGAAATGGAAAAATATTTTGCCATTCTTTCCCGCTGTCCTCTGTTTGCCGGGGTGGTCCCGGAGGAAATGGGCCTCATGCTCAACTGCCTGGGAGCCCGGGAGCGGGAGATCCCCAAGGGGGAGCCTGTCTTTCTGGAGGGTGACCCGGCGGGTTTTATCGGGGTGGCCCTGGAAGGGGCGGTCCAGGTGGTCCGGGATGATTACTACGGGACCCGCAGTGTCCTGACTGTGATCCAGCCGGGAGAAATTTTCGGCGAGGCCTTTTCCTGCGCCGGGGTGGAGACCATGCCGGTGAGTGCCTTTGCCCTGAAGGGGAGTAAGATCCTGTGGCTGGACTGTAAGCGGATGCTGACCGTGTGCAGCAATGCCTGTCAGTTCCATAACCGGATGGTGGCCAATCTCCTGCAGGCGGTGGCCCGGAAGAATCTGGCCCTCAGCCGAAAGATCCAGTTTATGTCCCAGCGAACCACTAAGGAGAAGATCATGGCCTATCTTCTGGATCAGGCTAAGACCCAGGGAAGTTCGGAGTTCACCATCCCCCACGACAGACAAGCTCTGGCGGACTTTCTGGGGGTGGAACGGAGTGCCATGTCTGCCGAGATCGGCAAGCTGAAAAAGGCAGGGATCCTGGAGTGCAAAGGTTCCTGGTTCCGGTTACGGGACACGGCGGAAGAGAATTTCTAAAAAACGCTTTATAGATGAGATGCTTTGGTATACGATGAAGTATCCAATGGGAAAGGAGTTTACCATGGGAATTATGAGTTTATTTGGAAAGAAAGACATCAATGCCGGGATGGTGCAGTTCAAAGAGGACACCAATGCTGTGCTCATCGATGTTCGTACCCCGGCTGAGCATATGGAAAAACGCATTCCTGGCAGCATCAACCTGCCCCTGGATGAGATCGGCAAGATCAAGTTCAAGGTGACTGATCTGAATCGCCCCATCTACCTGTACTGCCGCAGCGGCAACCGCAGTCATTCTGCTTTGGGGATCCTTCAGAAGCTGGGCTATACCAATGTCCATGATATCGGCGGCATCATCCATTACAGAGGCCGCACCGAGGGCGGTCCTAAGTGACCTGGGAGGAATTCCGCAGCCGGGTCACTGTTCCGTTGAATGGTCAGCAGGAGGCGGCCGTCCGGGCTGTGGACGGCCCTGTCCTCCTTTTGGCGGTGCCTGGGAGCGGAAAAACCACCGTCCTCATCCTCCGGCTGGGGTATATGCTGTTCTGTCAGAATATCCTCCCGGAGAATATTCTGACTATGACTTACACCGTAGCCGCCACCCGTGACATGGCGGCTCGTTTTGCTGCCTTTTTTGGGGAGGAGATGGCCCGAAGGCTGGAGTTTCGCACCATCAACGGGGTCTCTGCCCGAATCATCCGCCATTACGAGCAGACCATGGGTCGTCAGGCCTTTCAGCTCATCACCGATGAGGGAAAGCTCTCCGCTCTGGTGGGAGAGCTCTGCCGAAAGGCCACAGGAGAGTTTGCCACGGAAAGCACCATCAAATCCCTTCGGACGGCCATAACTTATATCAAAAATATGCAGCTGTCCAAAGAGGAGATCGACGAGTACCAGGCGGACGACTTGCCGGTGGCCCGGGTCTACCGGGACTACTGTGCTGCCCTTCGCCAAAATGGCTGGATGGACTACGATGACCAGATGGTCTATGCGGCCCAGATCCTTAGACAATATCCGAAAATTTTGAAACACTTCCAAGGGAGATACCCCTATCTCTGTGTGGACGAGGCCCAGGATACCTCCAAGATCCAGCACGGCATCATCCGACTGCTGGCAGGGGAACGGCCCAACCTCTTCATGGTGGGAGATGAGGACCAGAGCATCTACGGCTTCCGGGCGGCCTATCCCGCCGCCCTTATGGCGTTTGAACGGGTCTATCCCGGGGCAGGAGTCCTGCTCATGGAGAAGAACTACCGCTCCACCTCCAACATTGTGGCGGCGGCCGGGAAGTTCATCAAGCAGAACGGCAACCGCCGGGACAAAAATATGACCGCCTCCCACGGGGAGGGTCCGGCCATTCGTGAACTGTGGGCCTATGACCGGGCGGATCAGTACAAGTACCTGGCCCGGCTGGCCGCCCACTGTGATCGGGAGACCGCTGTCCTCTATCGGAACAACGACAGCGCTCTGCCGGTTCTGGACCTTCTGGACCGCCAGGGCATCGGGTATCGCTGCCGCCAGGTGGAGGGCAGCTTCTTCTCCCATCGGGTGGTCCGGGACGTGCTGGATCTGGTGGCCTTCGCCCATCATCCAGACGACGGGGAGATTTTCTCCCGCATTTACTACAAGCTCCATGCGGGCATCCCCAAGGTGGCGGCGGAAACCGTCATCCGGGAGGGGGGCGAGCTGCTGCCCCAGCTGGCAGAACTGCAGGGGCTGTCCCCCTGGACCCAGATGCAGTGCAAGTCCCTGTCCACCCACTTTGCCCACATGCTGGACGAGGGGGCAGACAAAGCCATCTATCGTATCCGTCACTTTATGGGGTATGGCGAGTACCTGGAGGAGCGGGGCGGTGACCTGGGAAAGCTGGACATTCTGGAAGCCCTGGGCAAGCAGGAGCCCAACCTGGATGGGCTGGTCCTGCGGCTAAACGCCCTTCAGGCTTTGGTCCAGGAGGGGTCCACTGACCGGAATAGCAGCTTCATCCTGTCCACCATCCACTCCAGCAAGGGATTGGAGTATCAGCGGGTCATCCTGATGGATGTAGCCGACGGCATCCTGCCCAGTGTGGAGGCTCCCACCGACAGCTCGCCTCGGGAGGAGGTGGAGGCCTACGAGGAGGAGCGGCGTCTCTTCTATGTGGGCATGACCCGGGCCAAGGAGGAGCTAAGTGTCTTCCGGTTCAAGAAGGTGGGCCTGACCTCGGCATTTTCTGCCAAGCTGTTCCCCAAGAAGCCGGTCCCCGTCCGGAGGGAGTCCAAACCCCTTCCCAAGCCCGCCTATAAGGTGGAGGTCGTGATCGATGCTGCCCCCTACATCCCGGGTGTCCGGGTGCGCCACCAGCAGTTCGGTTCAGGAAAAATCGTGAATAAGCTGGGGGATGTGGCAACGATTTTGTTCGACAGTGGGGAGGAAAAGCGGTTCTCTCTGGCCACCGCCTTGCGGCAGAAACAACTGAAGCTGGAGCGAGACTGAATGGTCTTGTGGATTTCAACCATTGACAAAACGGGATTATTTGTGATATCTTTGCCGTAATATGATATGGTTGATGATTTCCCGAGAGACCGAAAGGCACCGAAGAAGCAATACGGATGGGTTCCGTCTTACCCACCGTGGAAACTGAGCAGGTAAAAGGAAGGAAATCGGACAGATCTTTGGAGAGAGCGTCCCGGAGACGCCGCCGATGAGGCTATAACCAACAGGCACAAAGGACAAAGAGTATGAAGACCCGATGGGGTTCTCATACTCTTTTTTGTTTGCAGAAAAAGGGTTCATATGGCAAGACGAAAGAAACGCAAGGAGGCTTGTCTTTATGAACCGGCAGCAGGAAGAACCCTTCCTAGAAAAATTGGCCTTGATCCTATCCCTGTTCAGCGGTATCCTGTTCCTGGCTGTGGAGCTGATGGCCGCCTGGACTACCTCCTCCCAGGGCATCTGGGCGGACAGTATCTACGACCTGGGGGAGACTGCCTTCCTGGCGGTGTTTACCTTCTTTTTGGTTTTTCTTAAGGAGAATGAGAAGAGAGATCGAGTTCGTCACATCTTCACCTTGAGTAAAAATGTCCTTCTGGCCGTCCTTCTCACGGGCCTTATCTGGGGGAACGTTCGGGTCCTTCTCACCGGGGGCCACGTCATCGATCCCCACCAGGTCTGGGGGATGGAACTCTGGTTGTGCGGTCTGGCGGCGGCGGTGACCGGCCTGTTGTGGTTGGTGTCCCGGCAGTCCTCTTCAGAGGCGGTTCGCAGTGAGGTGGTGTGCTGGGCCATCGACGTGGCCGGGTGCGCCGGGATGATCCTGGCCTACGGCTTGTGTGCCTGGTTTGGGGACGTCCTCCCTTGGCTCACCCGGTATGCAGACAGCGTGATCGCCATTCTCCTAAGCGTCCCTGCGCTGTTTGGCGTTCTGCGAATGCTTCGAGACAATCTGCAAGATGCTTCTATTCCTTCAATAAAGCGTCATTTTGGTTAAACAAAAAGAGCCTTGACCTGTTGGGTCAAGGCTCTTTTTCAGGTGGATGTGATTTTTAACCCCACAATTCCGGCCAGAAGCAAAGCGGCGAAGAACAGTCGGGCGGCGCTGGCGGGTTCCTTGAACAGTACAATGCCTACCACCACAGCGCCCAGGGCGCCGATGCCGGTCCAGATGCCGTAGGCAGTGCCCAGGGGCAGGGTCTTGGTGGCCTGAGAGAGAAAGACGAAGCTGGCGATCATGCCGATGACGGTGGCCACCGACCAATTCATGCGGGTCAGACCTTCGGAAAGTTTGAGACAGGTGGCCCAGGTGACCTCCAGAAGGCCTGCGATAAACAACCAAATCCATGCCATGGGGAATTCCTCCTTGTGAAAAATAATCGCGTATTTTTCTGTGTCTTCAAAGGCCTAACGACACAGAAAAATACGCGATGGACCTCCACCCGGCGGCGGAGAACAGAAAAAGTGTAGCACAGGGTGGAGAAGAAGTCAAGGGATGGGCAGGACCTCACGGCGGTATTCCTCTCCGTCCAGGGTCAACCAGCGGAGCAGGCCGGGCTCGTAGATGATGCAGCTGTGATCCGAGCCGCTCCGGGGCAGAGAGACCGAACCGGGATTGGCATGGACCAGGTCCCCGTAGTCGTGGTAGGCCGGAACATGGGTGTGGCCGGAGAACATCAGCTGAGCGGCTCCCATAGGGGGCAGAGCGGACCGGTGGCCGTGGGTGAGGAAAACGTTGGTGCC
Organism: Ruminiclostridium sp.; assembly: GCA_017560855.1. Taxonomy (GTDB): domain Bacteria; phylum Bacillota; class Clostridia; order Oscillospirales; family Oscillospiraceae; genus Evtepia. Next base: position 1,796 of record JAFZEB010000116.1, on the reverse strand, counting down.
TTCCCAGTTTACAATGGTGTGTCCGGGGATGGTCTTGAACCGGGGGCGAAGTTTAGAAATGCCGTAGTCACAGTTCCCTTCCACGCAGGTGATGGATTCCTGGTGGAAGTCCAGCAGGCGGACGACTGTTCGGGGGTCAAAGTCATATTCTGCCTCGTAGGAGCCAGAGTAGACGAGGTCCCCCAGTAGGATGAGTTCTTTGGCACCCTCCCGGTGGTAAAGTTGAAGCAGCTTTCTGCAGTAGGCGGCAGAACCGTGAATGTCTGATGCGATGAGTCGTTTCATAGGATCACCTCAATATATAATATAGTATAGCGAACTTTGGGGGACAGGGCAAGGGAAAATCCCTCTGTTCTGTTGATGAGTTCTATGGTATAATCAATACAATACTACGAAACCAAGGAGGAACCTCCTCATGATCCAAGATACCAAGCGTTCCATTGCTTTTGTTTGTCCTGCCTGCCGCCAGTCGGTGGTCCTGGAGCGGACGGTTTTTCAGCTGGCGGCATCCGGCAGCCGTCTGGCCTGTCCTTGCGGAAAGTCTTCCATTGACGTTTCCCTGATGGGAGATCAGGTCCGTCTCACGGTGCCATGCCTCTTCTGTCAGGAGGAGCATTCTGTGTCCTGTTCCACCCAGGCTTTTCTGAACCAGAAGACCCTGGCCTTCACTTGCGCCAACTCCGGCATGGACTGCTGCTATGTGGGCGAGGAGGAGCCTGTCTTTGCGGCCCTGGCTCGCCTGGAAGAGGCGGTGGACAAGTATGAGGCTGCGGCCGGTGCCCAGGGAACCTTCCTGAACGACCTGGTCATGGAGGAGATTTTGGGTGAACTGAAGGATATTGCCCAGCGGGATGGCATCTCCTGCACCTGCGGATGCCGGGAGTGGAAGCTGAAGATCAACTACAGCTCTGTAGAACTCTTCTGCGCTGATTGTGAGGGTGCCCTGAAGATCCCGGCGGCCACCATCTCCGATATTGAGGACCTCTGCTGCAAACCCATCCTTACCATTCGAGGAAATCGCCTCCGGTAACGCACATCCCGCCCGGTGCCGCATAAGATGAACTGAGATCGTTCAGCGGTCTCAAACTCTGATTAGGAGGTTCTGTTTTATGTGGTGTAACAATGGTGGCTGGGGTGGCAACGGCTGTCTGTGGATCATCCTGATCCTCATCATTCTCTTCTGCGGTTGTGGTTCTACCGGTGGTACCGGTACCTGCTGCACCTGTGGCTGCAATCATGGCGGCTGCGGGAACAACTGCGGGTGCGGGAATTCCTGTGGCTGTGACTGCGGCTGCTGACGCTCTGTACGATAGGTTTTGGGGCGGCTTCGGATATTCCGAAGCCGCCTGAAAAATTTTTAAGAATTTTGAAAAAAAGACTTGCATTTTTCAGGAACCTGTGTTATCATTCAAAAGTCGTCAGCGAGAGCGACACGACATGCGGCAGTAGCTCAGTTGGATAGAGTAACTGGCTACGAACCAGTAGGTCAGGGGTTCGAGTCCCTTCTGCCGTGCCACCTCCCGAACGTGAGAGCGTTCGGGAGGTTTCTTTCTGTTTTCACCCTGGAGCGAATTCGTTCCGGGGTTTTATTGCATCTGGGGAAACGTTTCTTGGGATGTAAAATAGAGGAAGGTGTTCCTGTGTCATATATTGTGCAGAAAAGACTTGCATTTTCCGGGAACCTGTGTTATCATTCAAAAGTCGTCAGCGAGAGCGACCGACATGCGGCAGTAGCTCAGTTGGATAGAGTAACTGGCTACGAACCAGTAGGTCAGGGGTTCGAGTCCCTTCTGCCG
>JAFZEB010000010.1 GCA_017560855.1 Ruminiclostridium sp. | reverse complement strand
GGCCGACAGGGCACACAGGGGAAAGATGATGGCCACCGAGCAGGCAAAGGCCTTCCGTCGGTCCAGACCGCACCGGGCCATGAGCAGTGGGACCAAAATCATCCCACCACCCCCGCCGAAGAATCCGTTCACCAGCCCTGCAGCACCCCCGGCCACCACCGCCGGGACCCAGATTCGCTTTGTTTCAGACATGAAAAATCCCCTCCTCCGGCCTAGTTTGCCAGGGGAGGGGAACTTTTATTCAGCAATCAGGTCCTGGATGACCGCACCGGCCAAAAGAAAACCTGCCACGGGAGGCACCCAGGGGGCGCTGGCGGGGATGGACCGCCGTCCGGGGGGAGGGGCCTCCCCGGTGGGGGTGGTCTGCGCAGGAAGCTCCGGGGAGAAGACCACCTTATGGTGGCGGATGCCCCGGTTTTTCAGTTCCTTGCGGATAATGCGGGCCAGGGCACAGCCCTCGGTCTTGGAGATGTCTGCCACCCGGAACTGGGAGGGGTCCAGCTTGTTGCCGGTGCCCATGGAGGAGATGATGGGGATCTCCCGCCCCAGGGCGGTCTCGATCAGATCCAACTTGCAGGAGACCAGATCGATGGCGTCCACAATATAGTCATACCGGGACTGGAAGAATTCCTCCCGGCAGTCTGCCTCGTACTTCTGGGGGATTTGGTGGACCTGGCAATTGGGGTTGATATCCAGCACCCGCCGGGCCAGAGCTTCGGTCTTGTCCAGCCCCACGGTAGAGTGGAGAGCCTGAAGCTGGCGGTTGATGTTGGAGACGCCTACTTGGTCGTTGTCGATGAGGGTCAGGGTTCCAACGCCAGACCGGGCCAGGGCTTCCACACACCAGCTGCCCACCCCGCCCAGGCCGAAGACGGCCACATGGGATCGGGCCAGCTTCTCCATGGCGGCAGGGCCCAGGAGCATTTCTGTTCTGAGAAATTGTTCGTTGTTCATGGGGATACCTCCTGAAAGAAACCCCCGCGGAAGTTTGTCCGCGGGGGTTTTGTCTGAAAATTACAGGTTAGGAATTGCCTTGCCTTCCTCAGTCAGCTCAGCGGGATAGTTTGCCTGAGCCTCGGTGAACCACTCGGAGTAGTCGATGGAACGCAGAGCGTTGGCAGCCTTTGCCTCCCAGCGGATGTCGCCGAAGGCCTCCACCATAACCAGCTGATAGCCAGCCACAGCGCCGGTGGAATCGGTATAGGGCAGAACGGTCACGTCGCCCACCTGGCGGTCGGCAGCGAACAGCCATGCAGACAGGTCAGCGGCGATGGTGTCGCGGTCTGCGTTCTCCACCAGCTCGGGGGAGATGGTTTCGGTGGCCAGAGCGTCGAATTCGGTGACAGCACCGGACTCCCAGTCAGCCAGCAGAGCCTTGGCCTGGTCTTCGGCAGCAGCCACGGATTCCTCGTTGGCGGCATCCTCGGCGGGGATCTGCATGACCTGATAGCTCATGGTCTGGTAGATGTCCTCGCCCTTGGTGCGGCCCAGGAACTGGATCACAGTGTAGCCGGTGCCTTCCACTTCGATGGCGGCGATTTCGCCTGCAGAGCGGCCGGTGGTCATGACCCAGTCAGCGGCATCTGCCACCAGGGTGGTGGTGATGGTGTCGCCGGAGACATTGTCCATGAGGTTGTAGGCTTCATCCTCATAGGAAGCGGCCACGGACTCATCCACGTGTGCAGTAGCGGCCTCGTTGAAGGTGGCACCTGCATTGATCTCAGCGATCATGTCGGCAGCTTCCTGGGAAGCGGCTTCCATAGCGGCGGCGGTCTCTTCCTCGGTGGCTTCGATGGGGTTGCCTTCCTCGTCGGTCTTGGTTTCCACGTTGGCAGTGATGGTGCAGTAACGGTAGCTGTAGGAGTCCAGGGCATTGGCGTTTTCAGCGTAGTATGCCTCCAGCTCTTCGGCACCGTAGGTGAATTCGTTGGCTACCTGGGTGGCATATTCATCAGCCAGGATGCCGTCGGCCAGGACCTTCTCGAAGAGATCCATGGTCATCATGTCGCCGTACAGAGCCTTCAGATAGGCCTCCTCGGTGTAGTTGTTCTGAACACTGTACATGGTCAGGTAGCTCATATTCTGGTCGATGGCAGCCTGACCTGCTTCAGACAGGGTGTAACCGGCGGCTTCAGCTTCGCTGGTCAGCAGAGCCACGCGCTGCAGCTCCTGCAGGGCAGATTCCATGAAGTAGTCGGCGTAGGTGGTGCCGGCTTCCTCATCGATGAACTGCTCGCTGGGAGTCAGTGCGGTGTCATAGCCCATATCCACGCCGTAAGCCTTGTACTTCTCGGCCTCAGAAATGAACTGGTTGGCCACGGCCTGGTAGTAGTAGGAGACCTCTGCCACAGAGTATTCCTTCTCGCCCACGGTAGCGGCGGCTGCACTTTCATTGACTTTGTCTCCGGAAAGAATGCCAGAGTTCCAGATCAGCAGGGCTGCAGCCAGAACGGCGCAGACGATGCCGATGGCCCAATAGAGCTTTGCCTTGGAACCGGCAGTTTCAGTCTGATTGTTGCTCATGGATACTTCGTCCTCCTTGTTTGTACTGAAACATTTACAAAGCCCTATTATACTAAAGAAAGAATGGATTTGCAAGACAAAAAGCCATGACAAACCCTTCGAAATCGTTGAAATTTTCCCTTAAAAGACCTATAATGAGAACAATACAAAAAAGGGGGATGAATCCTATGAAGGAAGTCATCAGTGTTCAGAACATGCGGGAGAGCGACGCCTACACCATCCGGGAATTTGTCCCCAGCAAGGAACTCATGTACCGGGCCGCCATGGGCGTTTACCTGGCGGCAGAGTGGAAGGGAACCATCGGCATTCTGGTGGGAGCCGGGAACAACGGCGGCGACGGCTATGCCCTGGCCTGCATCCTGGCCGACAAGGGTATCCCTGCTGTGATCTATCGGGTCTCGGAGAAGTTCTCCGAAGACGGCAAGTACTACTATGACATGGCCCTGGAAAAGGGCGTAAAGATCGTCATGTTCACGGAGGAAACCGACCTGTCCGGCTATGACATCCTGGTGGACTGTATGCTGGGCACGGGCTTCTCCGGTGAAGTCCGGGGCCTTTACCGTGCGGCCATCCAGGGGATGAACGATTCCGAGGCATTTACCATCGCCGTGGACATCAACAGCGGCATGAACGGCGACACCGGCCTGGGTGACCTGGTGGTGAAGGCAGACCTGACCGTCACCATCGGTTTCTTGAAGACCGGATTTTTCCTGGGGGAGGCACACCGACATACCGACAAGCTGGTGGTCACCGACATTGGCATCAAGCTCCTGGAGGAGGAATATTGGCTGTGTTCTCTGGAGGAAACCGACTGGAACCTGGCTGATGCCGAGGAACTTCCCGTGGGTTCTACCCTGGAATATGCCCGTCAACAGGGTAAACTGGTTTGCATCCCCGGCAAGACTCCGATCCTGACCGACGGACAGAAGGTCTGCTTCATCGGGGAAGTGCCGGAAACCATCCTGTCCCTGGGTGAATGAGATGAGAACAGAACTTTTTGGCGCTTCTGTTTCCATGGACAAAGACGCCACACGGGAATGGTATCAGCAGGCGGAACCCTGGGGCTG
>JAFZEB010000115.1 GCA_017560855.1 Ruminiclostridium sp. | reverse complement strand
GGGTGAACCGAATGGTCACCGAGGAGAAGCTCTTCCCCGATGCCGCCCAGCGGCTCATTGAGAGCCGGGACAAGATCCGGGCCACCCACTACCGGAACCTCACCGGGGGCCTCACCTGGGGTGACCCGGCCAACTACGACCTGGTTCTGGACACCACCCAGCTGGGTCTGGACCGGTGCATGGAGAAGATTTTGGAAGCCTGTGAATAACGCAAATTACTGAAAACCCGCCTGGGATTGCCCAGGCGGGTTTTGTATGGGGATATTGAGCAGGGAAGAATGTAGGGGCGAACTGCGTTCGCCCGCGGGCGGTCACAGACCGCCCCTACATGGGGTGGCGTTGTTTTACGGTGTCTCACAGAGCACGTTACCGTCCAGGTCCCAGACGATCTCACGGCCGTCCGAGTAGAACTCCATGACAAAGGGAGCAGGGTAGGCGGTGAAGTTTTCCTTTCCGTCCAGTTCGATGGACCAGGCGGATTCCGCTCCGGGGGCAAGAAATGCATGCACATAGGCGGGGATCGGGTCATCCCAGTTGGTTTCTCTGGTCCAGATGACCACATCCCCCAACCGGACCTCGTCCACAGCTTCCCCACGAACCAGGTCAAAGGTTTCCCAGTAGGCGTGGATCTCTTTGTCTGTGGGTGTCCGTAACATATCCACTTGCAGGATTTTTTTCCCGGTCTGTTGGTCCTCGTAGATGGACCGGGAAATGCCATTGATATAGGTGGGGGCTGTATATAGAAGAACGAAAATATCTTCTGCGGCAGGGTCCTTCACTTCATAGATTCCATAGACGGTCACCCCTGTGTTGTCTATCACTGGGGATTGCAGCCACCAAAAGTAACCGGACATGGCGGCCGCCAGCAGGACGACGGCAAGGAGGATGCGGAGGGTCTCTTTTTTCTTGACCTTCTTCATCATATCCCCAAACTGCCGGGAGGTGTCCATTTCTTCCGCCAGCACCGGCAGGTCGGCTTTCAGACTCTCATATTCTCCCCGGCAGTCCGGGCAGCCTTCCAGGTGGTCCTCCACCGCCTGGGCGGTTTCAGGGCTCACCACCTGGTCGATGTACAGGGGCAGCAGGTCCCGAACAATGGGGCAGGTCAGCTTGCTCACAGCATTCCCTCCTTTCTCAGGGTCTCGATAATCATCTTTCTGGCCCGGTGGTAGGTCACCCGGGCCCAGCTTTCCGTCCGCCCGAAGAGGGCGGCAATTTCTCCAAAGGGCAGTTCCCCGAAGACCCGCAGGGTGAAGACCTCCTTGTGGGGCTCCTTCAGCTGGTGGAGGACCCGGTGGATGGCTCGGGAGGCGTCCTTGTCCGCCAGCCGCTCCTCCAGGGGCGGTTCCCCGTCGGGGATGGGCTGGTCGGGGAAGTCGGTCTCCCGGTTGGCCTTTCGGCATTGGTTCAGCCACTGGTTTTTGGCGATGGTGCACAGCCAGGTGTAGAGGCTGCTGCCCCCCTGAAACTTCCCGGCGGCCTTCATGGCCTTGAGAAAGGTCTCCTGGGTGATGTCCTGGGCCTGGGCCTCGTCCCGGCAGAGGGTGAGGACATAGCGATAGACTGCCCGATATTCCCCCAGCAAAATCTCCTGGGTCAGCCCCTGTTTTCGGTTGTCCACCGGCTTCACCTGCCTTTCTCCTTTTGTCTGTTAGACACGGCCGAAGGGAAAACGTTACAGCGAATAGAAAAAGGGTGCGCTGCAAATGATTTGCAGCGCACCTAAATGCGTTCGATCTGTCCCGCAGGGACACCACAGTTGCCCCAAATGGGACAGCTTCATTCGGCCGGTGGCCGAACTTCATGCGCCGCGGGCGCGCTTCATTGGGCCGAAGGCCCAGCTTCATTGTCCACTAGGACATACACGTTAAACCCCGTGTGCCTGGTTTCTTCCTCCTCCTGGTCGGTGTGGGTGTACCAGACCGTGGGGAAGAGCAGACACTGAGGTTCCTCTGGGTTGGCATAGACTTCTTCGGGCAGGGTGTTGCAGGACAATGCCCCGGTGGGGACGGTCTCATAGCCGGAGAACTCCGCCATGCCCACGGACGCATACCCCGGCACGGAGTCGGCTTCGATGCGGATGCCGTAAACGGCTTTGGCGGCTTCAAATTCCTCCCGGGTCATGTCCGGGGGGTCTCCGTAGTAGTTGGCGCTCCACAGGGAGATGTACAGTTGGTCGTTGTAACAGATGTAGTCCTTCCCCCGGATGGCCTGGTCCACATACCGCTGGTATTTATCCTCGTGCTTCACATAGACCCACAGGGGGTCGTCCGGGCTGGTGTAGTATTCTGCCCCGGCAAACTCACCGTCGGGCAAAGTCCCGGCCAAAGTGAAGCCCTCAGGAAGCTGGTTTTCTCCCCACAGATAGGCGGAGACCAGGTAGGTGGTGCCTGCTACCTCCACCTGGGGGATGGTGTCCCAGGTGACGGGCTCCTGACTGCAGGCGGCGAGAAAGAGGAAGAGAGACAGGAGCAGAACAAGTTTTCTCATGGGGATACCTCCTTTGTACCAGGTTAGACGGCAGGAGAGAGAAAAGGTTCCCTTTTCTTGAGTATATCACAAATTCGGTGTCAGGCAAGGAATACCTCTCCCGGCTCCACCCCCAGCAGGAGCTGGACCCCCACGCAGGCCAGGACCTGGCAGAGGGCGGTGTGATCCTGCCGGGCCAGGGGAAACTCCTGGGGGTCCAGCCGCTGGCCGGTGAGGGTGACGATCTCCCGCTGGAGGGCCAGGTGGATGGTGTTCTCCCCCATGCTGGACAGGGTGAGGGTATCCTTGGGGGAGAGGCCAAAGCTCACCGCCCAGCTGGCCGTAAGGCCCTCTGTCAGCTGGGCCAGCCGCCCGGGGATGAGCATGGCCCGACAGGGGGGAACAGCCCGGTCTTCCCCAGTCCAGTCCGGGGAGACCACCAGCAGGTCCAGGACCTCCCCGGCGGCCAGGCTCCCGGCGGGGCACAGGTCGGACTCCTCCAGCAAAGCCGGGGGCAGGTGGGAGGTCAGAAAGGCAGACAGGCCCCCACCCCTTTCCAGAATGCCGATGGTGTGCATGGATGATCCCTCCTTTTCTTCCCCATAGTGTGTGGAAAAAAACCGGGGAATATCCATAATTTCTTGACTTTTTCTCCCGTTGGTCATACAATGAAAGGTACGTATTCTAACCTCAAATACTGAGATTTTTTCATAAAGGATGGTTATTATGGCAAAGGATAACAAGAAGAAAGTCGAACAGATCACCGACATGGAGGTGGACTTCACCCAGTGGTACACTGACGTGTGCAAGAAGGCTGAGCTCATCG
>JAFZEB010000114.1 GCA_017560855.1 Ruminiclostridium sp. | reverse complement strand
TGCCGTCCCGAAACCTCCGGTGCCTCCCGTTCCGCCCCCACCTGTGCCCGGTGTTCCTCAGCCTCAGGCACAGCCTTCCGGTGGTATGAGCTGGCCCGGGTTCCTGGCCTCTCTGAAGAACACCCCTCCGGCTATCCAGTCCTTCCTCCGCAAGCCCAACGCGGTCACCGGCGTTTTTGGAGAAAACGATCTGACCCTCTGGGTGGAGGACGAGATGACACGAGGCCTTTTCACCAAGCCCATGGCTGCGGACTTTTTCGCCAAAAGTGCGGCGGCCTATACCGGCCAGGAGCGCCGGGTCCATGTGAAGGTGGGCAAGCCCGAGGCAGCCCCTGCCCCGGCAGCAGTTCCTGCCCCTTCCGTACCCCCTGCGACCCCTGCCCAGGATGACAAGTTCAATGATCTGTTGGCTCTGAGCCGGCAGTTTGGCAATTTCACTGTAAAATAACAACCCTGACATACACGATAAAGGAGAATCATTATGGCAAAAGGTTATGGACGTCCCCCTATGAGCAGAAAGGGCGGCAAAGGCGGCATGGGCATGGGTATGCCCGGCCTGAACATGGACATGATCAAGCAGGCACAGAAGATGCAGGCTGACATGGAGAAGACCCAGGCAGAGCTCCAGGAGAAGGAGTACACCGCTACCGCAGGCGGCGGCGTGGTCACTGCCACTGTCAACGGCAAGCACACCGTCAAGTCCCTGAAGATCGACCCCGAAGCAGTGGATCCCGATGATGTGGAAATGCTGGAGGATATGGTCATCGCAGCTGTCAACGAGGCCATCCGTGCTGCTATGGATGACATGAGCGCCAGCATGAACAAGATCACCGGCGGTCTGAACGTTCCCTTCTAATTTTTTGTATCGGAGGTAATTACCCATGAAGATCACTCTGTTAGAGCCTCTGGGCATCCCCGCAGAGGTCCTGGCCCAGTACGCATCCAAGCTGGAAGCTGCCGGCCACACCTTCGTTTCCTATGATGCAAAGACCACCGATGTGGCTGAACTCATCGCCCGTACCGGCGACAGCGACATTGCCGTCATCGCCAACAACCCCTATCCCGCAGCTGTTGTGGAGGCTGCTCCCAACCTGAAGATGCTGAACGTGGCCTTCACCGGCATCGACCACGTGGCTCTGGACGCCTGCAAGGCCAAGAACGTGATGGTCTGCAATGCCGCAGGCTACTCTACCCAGTGTGTGGCCGAGCTGGCCCTGGGTCTGGCCGTTGGCTGCCTGCGCTTTATGCCCACCTGCGACCAGGTGGTCCGCACCGGCGGCACCAGTCTGGGTCTGCGTGGCCGTGAGATCGGCGGCAAGACCGTGGGCATTGTGGGCACCGGTGCCATCGGCACCATGACTGCCAAGCTCTTCCAGGCTTTCGGTGCCAAGGTCATCGCCTACTCCCGTACCGTCCGTCCCGAGGTCCAGGCCATGGGCGTGGAGTACGTCTCCCTGGAGGAGGTCATGGAGCGCAGCGACATCGTCTCCATCCACACCCCCAACAACGCCGAGACCAAGGGCCTCATTTCCAAGGAACTCATCGCCAAGATGAAGCCCACCGCTATCTTCCTGAACACCGCCCGCGGTGCCATCGTGGACAACGCTGCCCTGGCAGAGGCCCTGAACGAGGGCAAGATCTCCGCCGCCGGTATCGATGTCTTCGACATGGAGCCCCCCATTCCTGCAGACTACCCCCTCATGACCGCCAAGAACACCGTTCTGGCTCCTCATGTGGCCTTCCTCACCGACGAGAGCATGCTCCGCCGTGCTGAAATTGTTTTCCAGAACCTGGATGCCTACCTGGCAGGCCAGCCCGAAAACGTCTGCAAGCTGTAATCCTGAAAACAACGAAGCCCCGTCCTTTCGGACGGGGCTTTCACTATGTATCAAGTTAAGGCTGTACCCACTCACCCGTGGCAGGGTCCTTCTCCAGCACCAGCTCAAATTCACCGTCGGGGCGGTTGAAATAGATGCCGGAATCCTCTTCTGCCACCTCTACCACGTGATTGATCTCAGAGGCGTGGAAGCCGAAGAAGCCGAAGGTGCGGTAGAAGGTCAGGTAATGATTGCCATCCGTGACTTCCTCCTGGAAGCCTCTGGCTCGGCCAAAGGCGGAGGTGGGAGCGGCGACCAGGTTCACAGAGGTACCGTCCTCTGCTACGGTGTACTCATACACGATCACATCGGTCTTCTTGGCGAAGCCGCTGCCGATGATAGAGGCCAGAGCCAAAACCACCACCAGAAGAACAGCTATCGTTTGTTTTTTTGTCAGTCCCATGTTGTATTCCTCACAATCAAGTTAAGTAGGTGTCCGGACATAGCTCCCTGATCTTGGCCTGAAGGCTCTTCAAGTCAACGAAAGTTTCCGGACGTTTGGACGGGTCACGCAGCAGGGCAGAGGGATGGTAGAGGGCCATCATTTGGACGCCCGCCCGGTCAAACCACTGGCCGTGCTGACGGGTGATGCGGAAGTCCTTGTCGATGATCCGCATGGCGGCGATGCGCCCCAGACACACAATGATCTTGGGCCTTAACAGGGCAGTCTGGGCCCGCAAATAGCCGATACAGGCATCCTGCTCTGCGTTCAGGGGATCCCGGTTGTTGGGGGGACGGCACTTGACGATGTTGGCAATATAGACCTTGGTGCGGTCCAGGTCGATGAGTTCCAGCATCACATCCAGCAGTTTTCCAGCTGGCCCCACAAAGGGTTCCCCCTGGAGGTCCTCCTGCTCACCGGGGCCTTCGCCAATGAAGAGGATATCTGCCTGCTTGCTGCCCACACCAAAGACCATGTTGGTCCGGGTCTCTCCCAGGGGGCAGTTGAGGCAGTGCTGACAGTTCTGTTCCAGCTCTTCCCAGGTCATGTTCCGTCCCTCCTTTCTTTTGCCTTATTATAGCAGGAGGGAGGATAAAAGGCAATCAGCTCTTGGGCTTGGACTTGAAAACCATGGCCACCACAGTCCCGAAGAAGACTGCCGCCGTGATGCCCCCGGCGGCCGAGGTGATGCCGCCCATAAGGGCCCCAAGCAGGCCGCTCTCTGCCACACTTTGGGCCACACCTTTGGCCAGACAGTACCCGAACCCGGTCAGGGGTACGGTGGCGCCCGCTCCGCACAGGTCCACCAGAACCTGATAGACCCCGATGGCTTCCAGAACCACTCCGGTCACCACATAGAGAACCAAAATTCGGGCAGGGGTCAGCTTGGTTTTGTCGATGAGGATCTGGCCAATCAGGCAGAGGATCCCGCCCAGGAGGAAGGCCAGCAGATAGGTTTTCGGTTCACTCATGGAGTGCCTCCTTTCTGGGTGGTAATGGCCACGGCGTGGCAAATGCCCGGGATGCTCTCCTTCTGCATGACGGCAGTGGGGGAGTGGAGGGCTCCGGTACCGCAGAAGAGGATGTTTTTCCACTTGTTGTGGGTCATCCCCCGGAGAAGATACCCGGTCAGCACCACGGCGCTGCACCCGCACCCGGACCCGCCTGCGTGAACATCCTGGGTCTTGGGATCAAACAGAAGACAGCCGCAGTCCTCATAGACCTTGGTCATATCGATGCCATTTCTGCGGAAGAGGTCTGTGACGATCTCCTTGCCCAGACTGCCCAGGTCTCCCGTGACGATGAGGTCGTAGTAACCGGGGGTTCGTCCGGTATCCTGGAAATGGGCCTGGAGGGTGTGGTAAGCCGCCGGAGCCATGGCCGCCCCCATGTTGTTGGCATCGGTGATGCCTTTGTCGATGACCTTCCCTGTGGTTACATGGGTGATCCGGGGACCATACCCCTCACGGCCCAGGATGACCGCCCCGGACCCGGTGGCCGTCCACTGGGCGGTGGGGGGCTTCTGCCCACCGTATTCCAGGGGATTCCGGTACTGCCGCTCGGCTGAGCAGAAGTGAGAGGAGGTCATGGCGGCAATGTGCGTCCCATAGCCCCCGTCCAGGAGCATAGCTCCCAAGGAAAGACTCTCAGCCATGGTGGAGCAGGCTCCGTACAGACCAAAGAAAGGAACGTCCTGGGAACGAACCGAATAGGCGGTGGCCATGCACTGGTTCAGCAGGTCCCCGGCCAGGAGATAGTCCAGCTGACTGGTTTCCAGTCCGGCCTTTTCCAGGGCGATGGCCAAGGCTTTCTTCTGCATGGCGGTCTCGGCCTTTTCCCAGCTGTTCTCGCCGAAGGTGTCGTCCTGACCGATGTGGTCGAAATGTTTGGCCAGGGGACCCTGCCCCTCTTTTTGCCCCACGGCGCAGCCGAAGCCCAGGATCACCGGTGGGGAGGCAAAGCGGACGGTCTGCCCGCCCAGTTTCTTTTGCTCCAAAGTATTCTCTCCCTTGTGTGGTTTTCTCCTAGTCTTTCCTGGTTGGGCCAGATTATTCCGGGAGAAAGACTGGACTTTCCCTGGGTATCTCTATATAATGATAGGCACTATCCCAGAAAGGAAGGGTATTTTCTATGGCAAATGCATCCCTGATTTCCCAGAGAGTACAGGAAATTCACCTGATCAATAAATTGGAGAAGAACGGCCAGGTCCAGCTGGACAGCTCCTTCTCCCTGAATGTCAGCTTTGTTCCCGACGGCAGCCGCTGCATCGGCAAGCTCCAGCAGACCCTGCGGGACAAGGAGTTCGCCGGCGGCAAGTTCACCATGACCATCGAGATGGTGGGCGTGTTCAGTTGCTCCGAGGCCTATAAGGACGAGGTCAAGCGCCAGATCCATGGGGAGGTCTACGACCAGCTCTTCCCCTATATGCAGTCCCAGGTCACCGCCCTGGCGGCCGGTGCCGGTATGCCCGGTCTCATGCTGCGCAAGGCCAGCATCGATCCCAACAGCATCGCCGTAAATAAGGCTCCCAAGGGTCCTGGTCCCGACCGGAACCCCGACGGCGGTCCCAAGCTGACCCTGCTGTAAGATGATCCATCCCATTTACGCCGACCTTTGGCAGGCCAATGGGGCCAATCTGGACAAGCCCGCCCTCCGTTGTGAGGAAACCGTCTGGTCCTTTGCGCACTTTTTCGATCAGATCCTCCGGGCGGAGGCCGGACTTCGGACCCTTGGAGTTCGAGCAGGGGAATTCGTCACCATCCTCTCTATGAACACCCCGGAGACCATCGCGGCCTTCTATGCCATTGACCGGATCGGAGCCGTGGCCAACTGGGTGGATATGAAGCTCAGTCCCAAGGAGGTGGAGGGCTATTTCACCCGTGCCGGGGGCAAGGTGGTCCTGGCTTTGGAGGTTGCTTTCCAGAAGGTTTACGAGAATCGGGGGCAGTCTCCGGCCCGGCATTTTGTGGCCCTGCCGTTGAACGGTTATGTGCCTGCCAAGCTGGGGGAGAAGCTTCGCCTGGACAGCTGGCAGCAGAGCAGGGGAGAGGGCTGCCTTTCCTGGGAAGAGCTTCTCCGGGACCATGACGGTACCCCGCCGGATGCCATCCGCTGGGAGGAGCCCACGGTCATCACCTACACCGGCGGCACCACCGGCCCGGCTAAGGGGGTCATGCTCTCCCGTCGTGCCTTTCGACGCTCTCTGGAGCAGTATACTGCCGCTGGAACAGAACACGGTTCCGGTGCGAACCTGACCCTTCTGCCCCCCTTTGCGGCCTTCGGTCTGTGCCAGACCATCCATGTGCCCCTGTGCCTGGGGATGGAGGTCATCCTGGCTCCCATGTTCATGCCCCATCAGTTGGGGGAAATGCTCCTGCGCCACCGACCGGAGCAGGTCAGTGGCACCACCTCCTACTGGCAGCTGCTTTTGACCAGTCCTCCTGTGCAGGATGCCGATCTCTCCTTCCTGAAAAATCCCCGCAGCGGCGGCGATGCCATGACGGCGGAAATGGAAAAACGGATCAACCGCTTCCTGGCGGACCACGGCTGTAAAGCCCAGCTCATCAAGGAGTACGGTATGTCTGAGGTCTGCGGCATCGTTTGTGTCAGTGAGAGTCCAAGGGATCAGATCGGCAGTGTGGGCCGTCCTCTGGAGGGCTGCGATATCATTGCTGTGGACCCGGATACCGGGGATCGACTGTCACCCGGCCAGCAGGGAGAACTGCTCATCCGCAGTACCACCGTCATGTTGGGCTACAACGGTATGCCGCAGGCCGACAGCCAGGTTCTGAAGCCAGGTCCTGATGGGGAACTTTGGATCTGGACCAAAGACATTGGCTATGTGGAGGAGGACGGCACCGTCTTTGTCACCGGACGGAAAAAGCGGATGATCTCCCGGAACGGGTTCAAGATTTTACCCAACGTCATCGAAGACTGCCTGCTCACCAGTCCCCTGGTTGAGGATGTGGCCGTGG
>JAFZEB010000113.1 GCA_017560855.1 Ruminiclostridium sp. | reverse complement strand
CCCCAACGAAAGGAGGGGACCCCATGGAACGGGAAGACTATATGCGGGAGGCCCTGGTGCTGGCCCGGGAAGCCTATGAGGCCGGGGAGGTCCCCGTGGGCTGTGTCATCGTGAAGAACGGCCGGATCATTGGCCGGGGCCGGAACCGCCGGGAGGAGAAGCAGTCCGCCCTCTCCCACGCCGAGCTGGAGGCCATTGAGGATGCCTGCCGGGCCACCGGCGGCTGGCGGCTGCAAGGGTGTCAGCTGTACGTGACCCTGGAACCCTGTCCCATGTGCGCCGGCGGCATCATCTCCGCCCGGATTCCCGAAGTCTACTACGGGGCCAAGGACGAGGGCTTCGGAGCCGTAGGCTCCATACTGAACCTCTTTGAGGAGAACTTCCGTCACCACCCCAAGATCATCGGCCACATCCTGGAAGAGGACTGTAAGGCCATCCTGCAGGACTTCTTTGTCCAGGTCCGGGAGAAAAATCCTGAGAACTTAAAACTTTTGTAATATCTCTGGACTTTTTTTGTAACAAGTCTTTGGTATCCTATCCTTGCAAGAGTCAAGAAAGCTTCTTTTCATTTTTTAACCTTCCTAAGAAACAGGACCGGCGAGTGGTTTCCGCCGGTCCTGTTTTTTTATTGACAGGATTTGTCCCTCCGTCATACAATAAAATTGATTTTACATCCGATAAGGAGGGGTGGTATGAACAAGACCATACAAGGCCACCTGATGGCCCTCATCGCTGTGCTCATCTGGGGCATGACCTTCATCGCCTCTAAGGTCCTGGTGGGCATCCTGGACCCCTACTGGTATATCGTCATCCGCTTCGGTCTGGCCTGGTTCTTCCTCTTCCTGCTGTCCCCCAAACCCTTGAAACTGCTGGATAAAAAGACGGAAGGAACGGTGGTCCTCTGCGGCATTGCCGGCGTCACCGCCTATTACATTTTCCAGAATGTGGCCCTCATTCACTCCACCGCCTCCAACACGGGAGTCATCACTGCCTCGTCCCCTCTGTTCACGGCCCTCATCCTCTGGGCTTTCGGGCGGCGGGTGAAGCTGACCCCCCTCTTCTTCCTGGGCTTTGCCCTGTGCATCGGCGGTGTCTTTGCCATCTCCTTCAGCGGAGGGGGCACCGGCCTGCACCTGCTGGGGGACACCTTCGCCATGGCGGCCGCCATCGCTTGGGGTGTTTACTGTGTCATCATTCTGGGGGCGGAGGGCTCCGGCCTCACCGAGGCCCAGCTGACCCGGAAGGTTTTCTTTTGGGGCACCCTCATCACCGTGCCCTTTGCCCTTCTTCTGGGTGAGCCCGTCCCGGTGGAGACCTTTACCCAGGGAGGCCTCCGGTTCTGGGGCAACCTCCTCTATGCGGCCTTCGGCTCCTCTGCCCTGAGCTACCTGTTCTGGGGTAAGTCCATCAACTGCATCGGGTCTGTCACCACCAGCGTCTACCTCTATCTGATTCCGGTGGTCTCAGTGATCGGATCTGCTCTGATCCTTCACGAATCGGTGAACTGGGTCACCGGGGCGGCCATCGCTGCCATTCTCATTGGCCTGATCTTCTCTCAGAAGGGAAATCAGCCTGTATAAGAATCCCTTATCTATTCATTTCGTGCATGATTATGAAAATCACGGAAAAATCCGCCTGTTGAATCCTCCTTTTGGGCGAATTTACGGAGGTTTGAAAGTGCCGAAAAAAATACTTGCAAAATGCGGGAAAATTCAACGGTTTTCCTTGACATTTCTAGCCTCGCCCATTAAACTTAGCCTGATTAAATTTTACACCCCTTTGATTTTTATCATATCTAAAAAGGAGACTACAAACGATGGATTTTCAGGCACTGTATAACAGCAAGCTGACCACCGCTGAAGAGGCTGTCAAGGTCGTTAAGTCCGGCGACTGGGTTGACTACACCTGGTGCACCAGCCACCCCGTGGCACTGGATAAGGCTCTGGCTGCACGCCAGAACGAGCTGGAGGACGTTAAGGTCCGCGGCGGCGTTACCATGTGGATGCCCGAGATCTGCAAGGCAGACGACGCAGGCGACCACTTTGCTTGGCACTCCTGGCACTGCTCCGGCGTTGACCGTAAGATCATCGCTAAGGGCATGGGCTACTTCTCCCCCATGAGATACTCCGAGCTGCCCCGTTTCTACCGCGAGAACCTGGACCCCGTTGACGTTGTCATGCTGCAGGTTCCCCCCATGGACGAGCACGGCTACTTCTCCCTGTCCCTGGCTCCCTCTCACCTGGCTGACATGTGCGCTCGCGCAAAGTGCATCATCGTCGAGGTCAACGAGAACATGCCCTGGGTCTACGGTCTGACCGGCACCGAGCTGCACATCAACGACGTCACCATGGTCGTCGAAGGCGACAACCCCGACGTTGCTACCCTGGGCTCCACCGGTGCTCCCACCGAGGTTGACCTGGCTGTTGCTAAGCTGGTCGTTAACGAGATCCCCAACGGCGCCTGCCTGCAGCTGGGCATCGGCGGCATGCCCAACACCATCGGCTCCCTGATCGCACAGTCCGACCTGAAGGACCTGGGCGTTCACACCGAGATGTATGTTGACGGCTTCGTGGACATGGCTCTGGCTGGCCAGATCACCGGTAAGAACAAGGCAGTCGATCCCGGCCGTCAGGTCTTCGCATTCGCTGCTGGTTCCAAGAAGACCTACGACTACATGACCCGTAACCCCGACGTCATGGGCGCTCCCGTTGACTACACCAACGACGTCCGCGTCATCGCTCAGCTGGACAACTTC
Source organism: Ruminiclostridium sp. (assembly GCA_017560855.1). Taxonomy (GTDB): domain Bacteria; phylum Bacillota; class Clostridia; order Oscillospirales; family Oscillospiraceae; genus Evtepia. Next base: position 4,414 of record JAFZEB010000113.1, on the reverse strand, counting down.
ATGTCCATCAACAACTGCATCGACGTCGACCTGTTCGGCCAGGTCAACGCTGAGTCCGCAGGCATCAAGCACATCTCCGGCACCGGCGGTCAGCTGGACTTCGCAATGGGCGCTTACATGTCCAAGGGCGGTAAGTCCTTCATCTGCATGTCCTCCTCCATGACCGACAAGAACGGCAACCTGAAGAGCCGTGTCGTGCCCACCCTGACCCCCGGCTCCATCGCCACCGACCCCCGTACCTGCGTCCACTACCTGGTCACCGAGTACGGCATCGTCAACCTGAAGGGCGCCAACGTCTGGGAGCGTGCAGCTAAGATCATCTCCATCGCACACCCCGACCTGCGTGACGACCTGATCAAGGACGCAGAGAAGATGGGCATCTGGAGACGTTCCAACAAGCGCTAATTGTTTTTCGGTTACTGCTTGACCCAACTTTGACTTTTGAAAACTTCCCGGACTTCGGTCCGGGAAGTTTTTTTGTGGGCCGATGTGGTCATCGGCCCCTACAGGTTTGTGCTCACCCAATATTCGTAGGGGCGCATCACGATGCGCCCGCCACCTGTAGGGTTAACTACGCAGCACGGGCGATTCGTGAATCGCCCCTACGAACTGTGGACCACAGTTAAGGCTCCCCTTGATAGGGGAGCTGGCAGCCGCAGGCTGACTGAGGGGTGCTATCCTTGCAGTTTAATTGTCGTACCGGTACGACAGTATGCCCTTTAACCCCGCACCCCTCCGCCCCTTCGGGGGCACCTCCCCTCGCAGGGGAGGCACACTCTCTAGCAAAACCATAAAATAATTTAAACATTTCCCCTCGACAAACTCCAACAAATTTCCGTCCCAGAAAATGGTAAACTATACCCATCCAATGAGCCTGTCCCACGCAAAACTCTGGAAACAATTCATTGGCTCTTGCATTCCGATTCCGCGCCGATCCCTTTCTTTCTCTCTATGGATGTTTCACGTGAAACATCCATATTTTTTTGTACTCAGAGGGAAAACTCTGTTGCAAAAACTATATAATATAGGTATAATCAAAGGTAACCTATTTTGCGGAATCTGTAATGGGAAGAAGGGATCAACCATGGCAAAAACCATAGCCTTAGTCAATCAGAAAGGCGGCGTCGGCAAGACCACCAGCTGTGTCAGTCTGGGCTCCTGCCTTCAGTCGGCCGGTGCTCGTGTGCTGGTCTGCGACTTTGACCCCCAGGGCAATGCCACCTCTGGCTTCGGTGTAGACAAGGGAGCGGTGTTCCCCACCATCTACGACGTGCTCATCAGCGGTGCCCCTGTGGAGAAGGCCATCGTGAAGACTCCCTACGCCCATGTGCTCCCGGCCAACAAATCCCTGGCCGGTGCCTCCGTGGAAATGATCGGGATGCCCAACCGGGAGTTCCTCCTGAAGGAAGCTCTGGCCAAGGTGGCCGATGACTATGACTTCATCCTCATCGACTGCCCACCCTCCCTGGAGCTGCTTACTCTGAACTGCCTGTGTGCCGCTGACTCTGTCCTGGTGCCCGTCCAGTGTGAGTACTACGCTCTGGAGGGTCTGAGCGACCTCATTTCCACCATCCGCATCGTTAAGGGCCGGCTGAACCCGGCCATTCAGATCGAGGGTCTGCTGCTGACCATGTACGACGGCCGCACCAACCTGTCTATGCAGGTGGCTGAGGAGGTCAAGCGCCACTTCCCCGGCAAGGTCTTTGCCACCGTCATCCCCCGGAACGTCCGTCTGTCCGAGGCTCCCAGCCACGGCAAGCCGGTGAACCACTACGACGGTTCCTCCCGTGGGTCTGTGGCCTATAAACTCCTGGCAGAGGAATTCCTAAAGCAGAACCCGCTGACAGAAAGGAAGTAACCTATGGCCTTAGGAAGAGGACTGGATGCGCTTTTGGGCGACAGCACGCTGCACGCCCAGGAAGGCGGCTCGGTGACCTTACCCATCTCCCAGGTGGAACCGGGCCTGAACCAGCCCAGAAAACATTTTGACGAAGAAGCCTTGGCAGAGCTTGCCGAATCCATCCGTCAGCACGGGGTCCTGCAGCCCCTGACGGTCCGGCGTCTGTCCTCGGGCTATTACCAGATCATCGCCGGTGAACGCCGCTGGCGGGCCGCCCGGATGGCGGGTCTGCTGGAAGTTCCCGCCCTGATCATCGAGGCCGACGACCGGAAGGTCATGGAGATCGGCCTCATTGAAAACCTCCAGCGAGAGGACCTGAACCCCATGGAGGAGGCCGCCGGTTACCGGACCCTCATCCAGGAGTATGGCCTGACCCAGGAGGAGGCCGCCCATCGGGTGAGCAAGTCCCGCCCCGCTGTGGCTAACGCCATGCGCCTGCTGTCCCTCCCTCAGGAGGTCCAGTGGCTCATCGAGCAGGGAAATCTCTCTGCCGGTCATGGACGAGCTCTGCTGTCTCTGGAAGGTGCTGAGAACCAGATCGCCTTTGCGGAGGAGATCATGGGGAAAAAGTGGTCGGTCCGTGAGACCGAAGAGCGCATCCGCCGCCTGAACCAGGAGGAAACCCCCGCCAAGGAGAAACCGGAGCATCCCCACGCCATCTATTTTAAGGATGCGGAGAAAAAGCTCACCGATCGCCTCAGCCGCCGGGTGACCATCACCCAGGGCAAGAAAAAGGGCAAGATCGCTCTGGAGTACTACGACCAGGATGACCTGAACGCCCTGATGAAGGCCCTGGAGACCCTGAACCTGGAAAGGGGGTCGAAGAAGCGTTGAGTACCGAAGAGTCTAAGTCTACCGAGTCTCAGGAGACCCCCAAGCAGGGGAGCATCAACCGACTGCCCCCTAAGGTTTCCAGTAAGAAATCCAAACCCGTGACGGTCTATCTGTCCGTTCTGTTTGTGGTGGCCCTTCTGCTGCTGGTCATGTCCTTCTTCATGCAGCAGCGCAGCCATCAGGCTCTGGAAGACCTGACCACCTCCATGGAGGAGAGCCAGACCACCGCTACCCTGCAGATGGACAACCAGCGCCTCCAGTATGAACTGGAGCAGGCCCAGAACACCATCGGCCAGTTGGAGCAGACCCAGGCCGATCTGGAAAAGCAGGCCCAGGCTCTGGAGTGGCTCCGTCTCATTGAGGAGGCCGTCCGTTCCTCCTACGGCGAGGCCACGGAACTGGTGGACCAGTTCGAAGAGAGCGAGCTGGCCGACTACCTGCCCACCGAATCTGTGGTGGAGGGTGCAAAGTCCCCTGCCGACACTTACAAAGATATCTATGCAATGCTCCACTAAAGACTTTTGGAATGGGCCCAAGGATCTGATTATTGTTCGCTCAGATATTGAACGGGGGTCTTAAACTGCCTGAAGGATAGTTGCCCATTCCAAAAGTGAGTTCTGCGGCCTGTTGCGCGCGCCCTTCGGGCACACTGACAGACCGAGAGGTATTTTTTGCCCGGCACATGCCCGTGCAAAAAATGATTGCACTTTCTTTCTGCCTTGCGGCAGAAATTCTACGAAGTTTAGAAAATGTGTTTCACGTGAAACATCAACCCAAAAGAAAAGAATTCAAGGAGAGGAAAAACCATGCTGGACATCAAGAGAATCAAAGAAGATCCTGACAAAGTCAAGGCCGGCTTCCGTGCCAAGGAAGTGGAATGCGACGCAGAAGTGGACCGCATTCTGGAACTGGACAAGGAGCGCCGTGAGATCATCTACAACGTGGAGCAGATGAAGGCCGAGCAGAACAAGGTCTCCAAGGCCATCCCCCAGATGAAGAAGAACGGTGAGGATACCGCCCCCATCTTCGCCCGCATGTCCGAGCTGAAGAGCGAGATCGCTGCCAGCGACGAGAAGCTGCGCACCGTGGAGGCTGAGTACCGCACCCTGATGCTCTCCCTGCCCAACCTGCCCGATGAGGACCTGATCCCCGGCGGCAAGGAGAACAACGAGCCCCTGCGCTACTTCGGCGAGCCCCATAAGTTCGACTTCGAGCCCAAGCACCACGTGGACCTGTGCACCGACCTGGGCCTGATCGACTACCCCCGTGGTGTCAAGCTGGCAGGCTCCGGCTTCTGGATGTACTCCGGCCTGGGTTCCCGTCTGGAGTGGGCCCTGCTGAACTACTTCATCGACACCCACCTGGCTGACGGCTACGAGTTCGTCCTGCCCCCCCACATGCTGGAGTACCAGTGCGGCGAGACCGCTGGTCAGTTCCCCAAGTTCGCTGACGAAGTCTATAAGATCCAGAACCCCACCGACGACCGTGTCCACTATATGCTGCCCACCGCAGAGGCTGCCATTGCCAGCATGTACCGTGACGAGATCCTGAGCGAGGCTGACCTGCCCAAGAAGATCTTCGCTTACACCCCCTGCTTCCGCCGTGAGGCAGGCTCCGCCCGTGCAGAGGAGCGTGGCATGGTCCGCGGCCACCAGTTCAACAAGGTGGAGATGTTCCAGT
>JAFZEB010000112.1 GCA_017560855.1 Ruminiclostridium sp. | reverse complement strand
GGTCTTCTGGAAGATCTTACCGATGGTGTTCTTCAGTGCGTAGCCGAACTTGCGAACCTGAACGCCTGCGGTACGGCAGGTCAGCAGGATGCCGGTGCCGACCAGCAGGATCAGCATGGGGGGACCCCAAACGACGCCATTAATAGCACTGTTAATACTTGCGATTAATTCCATTACTATCTCTCCTTTTTATATTTTGCTCTCTTTTGTGACGCCAGCTTGCACTGGGTCGTTCACTGTCTTTACAATACCATATCCACCCGAAAATGGCAATGGCATAAAATTCCAATTGACGCAGTTTATCACTTTAATCATTTTTTAGTTCATAATTTGTTCAAAATTATAGCATATTCACAGTTTTACGACCCGTACTTTGCCATAATATCCATATTCTTACAGTTTTGGGGCCTATATTTTCCAGTATATTCCATTAGTTTTGCGCTTTACACCATCATAGCGCACAAATTAGGTAAATTTTTTCAAAAAGAAATCCCCCTGCTGTTTTGAAATAACAGGGGGCATTGTCATTCATCTGCTTTTGTAAAGTAAACTCTGGTCTCCTGTATAATGACGCCGGACAGCGCAAATATTGCAACCAGGTTTGGCAGGATCATAAGTCCGTTCAGGGTGTCAGCCAAAGACCAGGCCAGATCAAGCTCCATCACAGCCCCCAGCACCACAGCCAGGACATAAATCACCTGATAGGGCCGCACCGCCCGGTTCCCCAGGAGGAAGGCGCAGCATCGGCTGCCGTAGAGAGCCCAGGACAGAATGGTAGAAAAGGCAAAGAGGGAGATCCCCACAGCGATAACCACCGCCCCACCCCGCAGCCCAAAGACCGTCCCCAGCGCCTGGACATTCAGGGCAGTGGTGCTGAGAAGGCCGTAATTGATGGGGATCCCAGAGCACAAAAGGGACAACCCTGTCAGGGTGCAGATGACAATGGATGCCACAAAGACTTCGAAGATTCCATAGAACCCCTGCTTCACCGGGTCGGTCTCGGAGGTATTTGCGTGGGCCATGGGGGCGGTGCCCAAACCGGCCTCGTTGGAAAAGACTCCCCGCTTGATCCCCCAGCTGAGAGCCAGGGTCATGGACCCCACTGCCCCGCCGGTGATCCCGGCCGGGTCGAAAGCCCCTCGAAAGATGGCCTGGAAGGCTGGCAGAATATTGTTCCCGTTGACCACCACCACCGTCAGACAGGCCAGCATATAGGTCAGGGCCATAGCCGGGACCAGCTTCTCCGTGACCGCCCCCAGGCGCTGAATGCCCCCAAAAAGGACCACCGATGTCAGGGCTGCCGTCACCAGCCCAATCACCAGATTGGCCCGCCCAAAGGCAGTGAAGCTTGGTTCAAACGCCCGGATCACCATGGTAACCGAAGCGGTGATGTTCCCCACCTGGACGGTGTTCCCCGTGCCAAAGGCCGCCAGAGCAGCAGACAGGCAAAAGAAGACTGCCAGCCACCGCCACTTGGGCCCCAACCCATATTTAATATAGTACATAGGCCCACCGGCCCACTCCCCTTCTGCATTCCGCTCCCGGTACTTCACTGCCAGAAGGACCTCCCCATACTTGGTGATCATCCCCACCAGGGCGGCCCCCCACAGCCAGAAAAGCGCGCCGGGCCCTCCCAGGCAGATGGCAGAGGTGACCCCCGCAACGGAACCTGTCCCCACCGTCCCCGCCAGTGCGGTGGTCATGGCCTGGAAGGGGGTCATCTCTCCCGGACGGGCTTCCACCCTGTCAGGACGATGGAACACCTTTCCCAGGGTGTGTTTCATGGCGTGGGGAAAATGCCGGAACTGCATCCCGCCGGTACGGATGGTCAGCCAGAGACCGATGCCCATCAGCAGAACGAGGGCAGGCGCTCCCCAAACGATTCGGTTGACAATCTCGTTGACAGCAATCAGTTCTTCCATGACCCATCCCCCCTTTGTCCCCTTAGGGTTCCCCACAGACAAGTGGTTATACAAACAAAAAGAGAACCAGATCAAAAGATCTGGTTCTCTTTTATTTTTATGGAGTGCAGAGATTACTTCTTGTTCTTTGCAGCCAGCTTCTCTTCCTTGACCTGGGCAAAGTGCTCCTTGGTCTCCTTGACGATGACACCAGACAGAGCCACGACAGCGATCAGGTTGGGGATTGCCATCATACCGTTGAAGGTGTCGGCGATGTCCCATGCCAGAGACAGGTCCATGGTTGCGCTCAGGATCACCAGCAGGATGAAGATGATTTTGTAGGGCAGGACGGACTTGTAGCCGAACAGGAACTCCATGCAGCGCATGCCGTACAGAGCCCAGCCCAGAACGGTGGAGAAGGCGAACAGAGCAATGCCGATGGCGATCAACAGTGCGCCGCCCTTCATGCCGAAGACGGTACCCAGCGCCTGCACGTTCAGTGCGGTGCTGCTCATGACACCATAGTTGATGTGGATACCGGAGGACAGCAGGGACAGACCGGTCAGGGTGCAGATGACGATGGAAGCCATGAAGACTTCGAAGATACCGTACAGACCCTGCATGACGGGGATCTTCTCGGAGGTGTTTGCGTGAGCCATGGGAGCAGAACCCAGACCAGCCTCGTTGGAGAAGACGCCGCGCTTGACGCCCCAGCTCAGAGCCAGCATCATAGAGCCAACAGCGCCGCCGGTGACGCTGGCGGGATCGAAGGCACCCTGGAAGATGGAGACAAAGACAGCGGGGACATTCTGCCAGTTGACAACAACGACCACCAGGCAGGCCAGGACGTAGATGATTGCCATGGCGGGGACCAGCTTCTCGGTAACAGAACCCAGACGCTTGATGCCGCCGAACAGAACGAAGGCAGTCAGAACGGCAATGACAACACCATGGATCAGGTTGGTCAGACCAAAGTTGTCAAAGCCGGGATTGAAAGAGGTGATAACAGTGTTGATGGAAGTGACGATGTTGCCAACCTGGACGGAGTTGCCGATGCCGAAGGATGCCAGGGTAGCGAACAGACAGAACAGAACGGCCAGCCACTTCCACTTGGCACCCAGACCATTCTTAATATAATACATGGGGCCGCCCTGCCACTCTCCAAACTCGTTCTTTTCACGATACTTGACGGCCAGCAGAACTTCGCCGTACTTGGTGATCATGCCGATGATACCGGCCACCCACAGCCAGAAAATGGCGCCGGGGCCGCCCAGGGAGACAGCTGCGGTGATACCGGCGATGGAGCCGGTGCCGACGGTACTGGCCAGTGCAGTGGTCATGGCCTGGAAGGGGGTCATTTCGCCATCGCCGGCATCGCTCTTCTTGAAGATCTTGCCCACGGTGTTCTTCATGGCATAGCCGAAGTGGGTGAACTGGGTACCTCTGGTACGGATGGTCAGAAGGATGCCGCAGCCAACGAGCAGGACGAGCATGGGGGGACCCCACACAATGCCGTTGATGGCGCTGTTAACGCTGATCAGTAGATCCATGTAATATTCTCCTTTTGTGCGTTTATTTTAGACGCGCAGACTGGTTATATGATATCACAAATTCTTATGGCTTTCAACACTTTATCTAATATTTCGACACATTCCTACAATTTGTACATAGCAAACAGACTTTCCCTTTGCGCACTCCTCCGTCTGCACCAAAAAAGACGAGCCGGACCGATGGTCCGGCTCGTCTTTCGAAAGCCAGGTATAAAATTATGCCAGAGCAGCGGTGATGATAGCCATCTTGTAGACCTCGTCTGCGTCGCAGCCGCGGGACAGGTCGTTGATGGGAGCGTTCAGACCCTGCAGGATGGGGCCGTAAGCAGCGAAGCCGCCCAGACGCTGTGCGATCTTATAGCCGATGTTGCCGGACTGGATCTCGGGGAAGATGAAGGTGTTGGCATAGCCAGCCACGGTGGAGCCGGGGAACTTCTGCTGACCGACCACGGGGGAGACAGCAGCGTCGAACTGCATCTCGCCGTCGATAGCCAGCTCGGGAGCAGCAGCCTTAGCCTTGTCGCAGGCGTTCTTCACCTTGTCCACGTTCTCGCCCTTGCCGGAGCCCTTGGTGGAGTAGCTCAGGAAAGCGATCTTGGGGTCGATGCCGAAGGTAGCAGCGGTCTTTGCGCACTCCAGTGCGGTCTCAACCAGTGCATCCTCGTCGGGATCGATCTGGATTGCGCAGTCACCCATGCACAGGCGCTCGTCCACGCCGTCCTTGGTGCGCTGCAGGATAAAGCAGGAGCTGACGTTGTTGTTGCCGGGCTTGGTCTTGATCAGCTGCAGAGCAGGACGAACGGTGTCAGCGGTGGAGTAGGTAGCGCCGCCCAGCAGGCAGTCAGCCTCGCCCATCTTCACCAGCATGGTGCCGAAGTAGTTGCCCTTCATCAGGTTCTTGCGAGCGTCTTCTGCGGACATCTTGCCCTTACGCAGCTCGACCATCTTCTCGACCATAGCGTCCATGCCCTCGTAGGTTGCAGGATCGACGATACGGACGCCCTCGATGTCGAAGCCACCCTTTTCAGCAGCAGCCTTGACCTCAGCCTCGGTGCCCACCAGGATGGGGGTCAGGAAACCGTCCTTCTTCAGGCGAGCGGTTGCTTCCAGGATACGGGCATCGGGGCCCTCGGTGAAGACCAGGGTACGGGGGTTGGCCTTCAGAGTTTCAATCAGCTTTGCAAACATGATATTACCTCCAAAAATTAAGACATTTCTGTCTCTTTTTCAATTACATCCAATTTATTGTATCACTATCGTCGGCGGGATTCAAGCATTTCTTCCAGATTCCAGCACCGCCCGGGCCAGGCGAGCCACAGCTTCGGGGATCTTTTCCTCCTCCAGGCCGGAGTAGTTCATCACCAGGACCCGGGAATGACCCACGGGCTCCTTATAATAATATTGTGAAACGAAGGAAAGGCGCAGGTCCTGGGCCTCGGCATCCCGCAGGATCTCCTCATCGGTCTTGGGCGTGTCCACCTGCATGAGGAAATGAAGACCGGCATCCTCCCCCTTGATGAGGACCTTTCCTCCCAGGGGACTTCGCCGGATTTCCTCCAGAAGCTTGTCCCGCATGGTCCGGTAGTGGTTCCGCATCCGGTTGATGTGCTTTTCAAAGTAGCCCTGAGAGATGAAACGGGCCAGAGTCATCTGCTCCAGGCAGGAGACCGTGCCGGAATAGAATCCAAGGGTCTCATAGAATCGGGTCACCAGATGCTTGGGCAGAACCAGGTAGCTGATACGGAAGGCCGGGGCCAGACTTTTGGAGAAGGTGTTGATGTAGATGACCTTTTCCATCACATCCACACTCTGCAGGGTGGGGATGGGCCGTCCCGCCAGACGGAACTCGCAGTCGTAGTCGTCCTCGATGATGTAGCGGTTCTCCCCCTTGGAGGCCCAGCTGAGGAACTCATACCGGCGGCTGACCGGCATGACCACCCCCGTGGGGAAGTGGTGGGAGGGGGTAATGTGGAGGATCTCCGCCCCGCTCTCCTCCAGCTTTTCCGGGATGATCCCCGAGGGGTCCATGGGGATATGGTGGACCTTCACGTCGTTCTTTTCATAGATCCTGGTCAGCCGCAGGTAGCCCGGGTCCTCCACGGCATAGCCGCGGTTCCGACCCAACAGCTGGATGATGACACTATATAAATATTCTGTGCCGGCACCCACCACGATCTGTTCCGGGTCAATGGTCATGCCCCGGAACTGGTAGAGATGGTCGGCGATAGCCTGCCGCAGCTGGCGGATCCCACCGGCAGAGGTGTCCGTCAATAATGCAGTTTCATCCTCCCCTGCCGTCACATCTCGCAGGAGCTTCACCCACACGGAAAATGGGAACATGTCCTTGGCCACCGAGGACCCCACGAAGTCTGCCCAGTAGGTTCGCTTGGGGGGCTGTTTGGGCAGAATATGGACCGGACGAGGGGCCGTGGGTTCCTCCTCCCGCTCCAGGTCACAGACATAGTATCCCCGCTTGGGCAGGGTGTACAGATAGCCCTCGGCCACCAGCTGGGCATAGGCACTCTCCACGGTGATGGTGCTCACCCCGAGGTTTTTGGCAAAGGCCCGTTTGGAGGGCAGTTTCTCTCCAGATTTCAGTTTTTTCTGCAGAATATCCTGTTTGATGCACCGGTAGAGGTGCTCATACATGCTTTCTGCGTCAATATTCTCAAAAGAATAGGTTAGCATGAAGGATTTCTCCTTTTCTACAACTGGCTATACCAAAGAGCCAGAATTCATTCACGTTGATAAGTTCAGTTCATATTATAGGCTCCATCTAACCCCTTGTAAACCCCATTTATTAGAAAACCTGATTCGTCATTCATACAGATTTTTCCCCTCTTTCTGCTGTCCTTTTGGTCCTCTTTTTCTACCTCGAGGTTCCCATCGGTTTTCTTGTGTAATATGATTGAATCTGCAGGTGTAAAGACCCCAAAAATCCACATTTCTGCCCTTGATTTTACCAAATAAATTATTTGCAGGACGCAAATCTTTTTCTTGCATTTTTACCCCCATTTCCTCTCTTGCCTTTGATTTTCCTATCGTGTATAATGTCTTTCATAAAAAGAACATCTGTGGTTTATTGCACGCAGATTGGAAGGATCCTGTATCCTATTTCTATAAATGACGATGAAAAGGAGACCGCATCATGAACGAAGTTCGCATCAGACAGTTTAAGCGCGTTCTGGTCGCCAACCGCGGCGAGATCGCCATCCGTGTGTTCCGTGCTCTGAACGAGCTGGATATCACCTCTGTAGCCGTCTATTCCAAGGAAGACAAGTACGCCAGATTCCGTGATCTGGCTGACGAAGCCTATCCCCTGAACCCCGAAAGCGGCCCTGTTGACGCTTATCTGGATATCCCCACCATCATCAAGATCGCCAAGGACCACAACATCGACGCCATCCACCCCGGCTATGGCTTCCTGGCAGAAAACCCCGTCCTGGTGGAAGAGTGCGAAAAGAACGGCATCGCCTTCATTGGCCCCACCGTAGACAGCATGAACGCCATGGGCGACAAGATCTCCTCCAAGCAGATCGCCATCGCCGCAGGTGTTCCCATCATCCCCGGTGTGGACCACGCCATGAAGACCGTGGAAGAGGCCATGGAAGTGGCCGAAAAGGTCGGCTACCCCGTTATGCTGAAGGCATCCAACGGCGGCGGCGGCCGCGGCATGCGTATCGTCCACAAGGCCGAGGACATGGAGAAGGAATTCAAGGAAGCCATCAACGAGTCCAAGAAGGCCTTCGGTGACGACCAGGTCTTCATCGAAAAGTATCTGCGCGGCCCCAAGCACATTGAGGTCCAGATGCTGGCCGACCATTACGGCAACGTGGTCCACCTGTATGACCGTGACTGCTCCGTCCAGCGCCGTCACCAGAAGGTGGTGGAGTATGCTCCTGCATTCTCTGTTCCTGAGGCTACCCGCCAGAAGATCTTTGAAAGTGCCCTGGCTCTGTGCCGTCACGTTGGCTACCGCAACGCCGGTACCTGCGAGTTCCTGGTGGACCTGGAAGGCAACCCCTACTTCATTGAGATGAACCCCCGTATCCAGGTTGAGCACACCGTCACCGAGCTGGTCACCGACATCGACATCGTCCGTTCCCAGATCCTGGTGGCAGAGGGCTACCCCCTGAACTCCGCCGAGATCGGCATTCCCTCTCAGGAGTCCATCCAGTGCCACGGCTACGCCATCCAGACCCGTGTCACCTCCGAGGACCCCTCCAACAACTTCATGCCCGACACCGGCAAGGTGGCTGTTTACACCTCCGGCTCCGGCAACGGTATCCGTCTGGACGGCGGCAACATCTACACCGGCGCTGAGATCCTGCCCTACTACGACTCTCTGCTGGTGAAGATCAGTTCCTTCGACCGCACCTTCATGGGCGCTGTCACCAAGTCCCGCCGTGCCCTGCGTGAGATCAAGATCCAGGGCATCAAGACCAACATCTCCTTCCTGATCAACGTTATCAACAACCCCACCTTCCAGGAAGGCCGCTGCTACACCACCTTCATCGAGGAGACCCCCGAGCTGTTCACCCTGTCCCACAGCGCAGACCGTGCATCTAAGATCCTTGCCTTCCTGGGCGACAAGATCGTCAACGTCTCCAAGGGTAACAAGCCTTACTACGAAGACCGCGTCCTGCCCCGATACAACGAGACCGCTCTGGTCCACGGTGCCAAGGACGAGTTCAAGCGCCTGGGTGCCACCGGCTTCACCCAGAAGATCATGAACGAGAAGAAGCTGTACGTCACCGACACCTCCATGCGTGATGCCCAGCAGTCCCTGATCGCAACCCGTATGCGCACCAAGGATATCGTCGGTGCCGCCCGCGCCACCAACACCATCATGCAGAACGCCTTCTCCGTGGAGGCATGGGGCGGCGCAACCTACGACACTGCTTACCGTTTCCTGAAGGAATCCCCCTGGAAGCGTCTGAAGATCCTCAGCGAGCGTATGCCCAACACCCTGATCCAGATGCTGCTGCGCGCCTCCAACGCCGTTGGCTACAGCAACTACCCCGATAATCTGGTCAAGGAGTTCATCCGCATCTCCGCCATCAACGGCATCGATGTCTTCCGTGTCTTCGACTCCCTGAACTGGATCGAAAACATGAAGATGCCCATCGAGGAGTCTCTGAAGACCGGCAAGATCGTGGAAGGTGCCCTGTGCTACACCGGTGACATTCTGAACCCCAACGAGGTCAAGTACACCCTGGACTACTATGTCAAGAAGGCCAAGGAACTGGAAGCCATGGGCGTCCACATTCTGGCCATCAAGGATATGGCAGGCCTGCTGAAGCCTTACTCTGCTTACAAGCTGGTGGAGACCCTGAAGTCCGAGCTGAAGATCCCCGTCCACCTGCACACCCACGACACCACCGGCGCCGGTGTTGCTACTGTCCTGAAGGCAGCCGAAGCCGGTGTGGACATCGTCGACCTGGCCATCGAGTCCATGGCAGGCTGCACCAGCCAGCCCTCCCTGAACGTGGTCGTGGAAGCCCTCCGCGGCACCGAGCGCGACACCGGTCTGGAGTTCGAAGGCCTGAACGAGCTGGCTCGCTACTATGAGCACGTCCGTAAGGTCTATGCAGCCAACGAGTCCGGTCAGGTCTCCCCCCTGGCTGAGATTTACAAGCATGAGATCCCCGGCGGCCAGTACTCCAACCTGCTGGCCCAGGTTACCGAGATGGGTTCCAAGGACGAGTTCGAAAAGATCAAGGAACTGTACCGTCAGGCCAACATCCTGCTGGGCAACCTGATCAAGGTCACCCCCTCCTCCAAGGTGGTTGGCGACCTGGCCATCTTCATGTCCAAGAACGGTCTGACCATGGACAACATCCTCACCGAGGGCGCAGGCCTGTCCTACCCCGACTCCGTCATCGACTTCTTCAAGGGTATGATTGGTCAACCTGAGGGCGGCTTCCCCAAGGAGCTGCAGAAGATTGTCCTGAAGGACATCGAGCCCATCACCGTCCGCCCCGGCACCCTGCTGCCCGACGTGGACTTCGAACAGATCAAGCAGCTGCTGCGCGAGAAGTTCGACATGGAAGGCTTCTCCGACTTCGCCATGGAGCAGAAGGCCGTTTCTCACGCCCTGTATCCCAAGGTCTACGAGGACTACTGCACTCACTTCGAGGCTTACAACGACGTTACCACCCTGGAATCCCACGTCTACTTCTTCGGCCTGCGCAAGGGCGAAGAGACCGTCCTGAAGGTGGACTCCGGCAAGGACATCATCATCAAGTTCGTCCACATGTCCGACCCCGACGAGGAAGGCTACCGTGTGCTGACCTTCGAAGTCAATGGCATGCTGCGTGAGCAGAAGGTCCTGGATAAGACCCTGGAGGTCGTGGTGGACCGTAAGCTGAAAGCCGACAAGTCCAACCCTGCTCACCTGGGTTCCACCATCCCCGGCACCGTGGAGACCGTTCTGGTGAAGGAAGGCGACGAAGTCAAGGTCAACCAGCCTCTGATGATCGTGGAGGCCATGAAGATGGAGACCACCTTCGTCTCTAAGGTCAACGGCAAGGTCGACAAGATCTACGTGGCTCCCGGCGAGCACGTGAACGCAGAAGACCTGCTGGTCTCCTTCATCCTGGACGAGGAGTAATTCATATCAAACGTAAAGCCCCCGGCTCACCGAGCCGGGGGCTTTTTTATTTCCTCGCAGAGTTTCGCCGATCCATCGGCGAAATAAAGTTCCATCCGTGATGCGGCAGGACATGCGCCTGCCGCATCACTCTTCTCGGCCTGCAAACGTGCGGGCCTTTGGCCCGTGCGATGCAGCAGGCCGCAAACCCTTACATTTTGAATGGGACGAAGATCCATTCAAAAAGTCTTGGTCTTACCCATATCGGTTATTGACATTGGTCCGAATGTCCTTGACGATCTCGGCGATCTCCGGCTTGC
>JAFZEB010000111.1 GCA_017560855.1 Ruminiclostridium sp. | reverse complement strand
CCCCCCAGATCATCGTGGGCGACGGCGCGCAGCTCTGCTATGACGCCCTCACCGCCGCCGGGATCCCCGCCGTGCTGGCTCCCCCCAACCTGCGGATGCAGAACGCCTGGGGCGTGGCCCGTCTGGCCCTGGAAAAGGCCCGAAACGGACAGACCATCACCGCCAACGAACTGGCCCCCGTCTACCACCGTCTCTCTCAGGCGGAACGGGAACGGCTGGAACGAGAAAATCAGAACCCCTGATCAAATACAAGGAGGACAAACACATGGAAATGGTAAACATTCTGGATCACCCCCTGCTGCAGCACAAGCTCACCATCCTGCGTGACGAAAACACCAGCGTCACCGAATTCCGCCAGATCGTCAGTGAGATCGCCACCCTCATGTGCTATGAGGCCACCCGTGACCTGCCCCTGGAGGACGTGGAAGTCCAGACCCCCGTGGCTAAGGCTGTGGTGAAGCGGATCGCCGGCAAGAAGCTGGCCATCGTCCCCATCCTCCGTGCCGGTCTGGGCATGGTGGACGGCATCCTGACCCTGATGCCCGGCGCAAAAGTGGGCCACATCGGTCTGTTCCGTGACCCCGACACCCTGGAGCCCGTGAAGTACTACTGCAAGATGCCCAGCGACATCGCCGAGCGTGATGTCATCATCCTGGACCCCATGCTGGCCACCGGCGGCTCCGCCTCTGCCGCCATTGACTTCATGAAGGAGTACGGGGTCAAGAACATCAAGCTCATGAACATTCTGGCCGCCCCTGAGGGCATCCAGCGCATCCGGGAAGACCACCCCGACGTGCCCATCTACGTGGCCGCCTGCGACGAGAAGCTCAACGACCACGGCTACATCGTCCCCGGTCTGGGCGATGCGGGCGACCGTATCTTTGGCACCAAATAAGACTTTTGAAATGGTCCTAAAACTTTTTTGAAAAATCTCGAAAAATGTCTTGACTTTTCCCCCACATGTGGTATTATATTTTCTGTTGCTGAGCAACAGGAAATGCGCGAGTGGTGGAATTGGCAGACTCGCTAGATTCAGGTTCTAGTGTGCATTACGCACGTGCGGGTTCAAGTCCCGCCTCGCGCACCAAAGTCCCGAAACCGAACGGTTTCGGGACTTTTGCTTTCCCCGAAAACTTTTTTCGATAAGTCGAAAAAAGTTGTTGACATCCCGCCGGGGGTGTGCTATTATGTTCAAGCAGTCAAGAGACAGCAACATGCGCGAGTGGTGGAATTGGCAGACTCGCTAGATTCAGGTTCTAGTGTGCATTACGCACGTGCGGGTTCAAGTCCCGCCTCGCGCACCAAAGTCCGAAACCGAAAGGTTTCGGACTTTTTGTTTTTCCCGAAACCATTGCGGAATTTCTGCAATCAGGGTATACTATTACAGACATCGGTACCCATTCATTGGGACACCTGGAAATGAGAGGAGGTTCAGCATGGCACTGGAAAACAAGCTTGGCCTGGAAAGCTCGGCGGAGCTGGCCCGGGAGGAAGAGCGCATCAGCAAGAAAAAAGCCGTGGAACTCTTTGAATCCGGCCTGCTGGACACCCCGGAACCCGGAACCTTTTCTGCCCTGGCCGCCATCCACTGGCAGCTTTTCAGCGACATCTATGACTTTGCCGGCGAGATCCGCTCAGTCAACCTGGCCAAGGGCAATTTCCGCTTTGCCCCGGTCATGTATCTGAATGCCGCCCTGGACCATATCGACGCCATGCCTCAGTCCACCTTCGACGAGATCATAGAAAAGTATGTGGAGATGAACGTGGCCCACCCCTTCCGGGAGGGAAACGGCAGAAGCACCCGCATCTGGCTGGACCACCTCTTGAAAGCCCAGCTAGGCCAGGTGGTGGATTGGAGCCTGGTGGATAAGGAAGATTATCTTCTTGCCATGGAACGCAGTCCCATCCGGGACATCGAGATCAAGCATGTGCTTCGGCAGGCCCTCACCAGCGAAACCGACAGCCGGGAACTCTACATGAAAGGCATTGACCACAGTTACTATTACGAAGGATATGTCACCTTCAAATCCGAGGAACTGTAATGGACGAGTCCGAAACCGAAAGGTTTCGGACTTTTTGTTTTTCTCCACACTCTTTACAATTTATTCCTTGTTTTCCTCCCGTAAATGCCCTATACTTTTCCCATCATCTGAAAAGGAACGGTTCTTATGAATCACGACAACTTCCCAACCAAACGAATTTTGGGCATCATCACCTTTGCCCTGCTTCTTTACTGGGCCCTTCTCCACCCAAGTCAGGTGGGAGGCATTCTCTCCGGGGTGTATGCCATTTTCGCCCCCTTTATCCTGGGCTTTGCCATCGCCTTCATCGTAAACGTCCCCCTGCGGCTGCTGGAAGGCCAATGGGACAAACGGATGAAGTCCCCCAAAGGCAAGCGTCCGGTCTGTCTGGTGGCCAGCCTGGTCATTGTGGCAGGCATCATCTTTGCCCTGTTCTTTATCGTGGTCCCCGCCCTCACCGAGAGCTTCGCCAACCTGGCCGCTCAGCTGCCCCAGTATATCCGGCAGCTGGAAGCCCTGTACTTCTCCCTCATGGAGCTGCTGGCCCAGCACAACATCGTCCTGCCCTCCCTGGACCTGGATCTGGAAAAGATCTACGCCACCGCCCTGAACTTCTTCACCAACTACGGCCAGGCCCTCATGGATAAGACCATCGGCGTCACCACCTCCATCGTGTCGGTCATGGTGAATTTTGTCCTGGCCCTGGTCTTCTCCCTGTACCTGCTGGCCCAGAAGGAGAACCTCATGCGCCAGAGCCGAAAGGCCGTTCACGCCCTGCTGCCCCAGCGCTGGGCCAACAACACCCTGGGGATCGCCACCCTCACCAACAAGACCTTTGCCAACTTCGTCACCGGTCAGCTGACCGAGGCGGTCATTCTGGGTTCCCTGTGCTTCCTGGGCATGACCCTCTTCCGTTTCCCCTACGCCGGGGTGGTCTCCGTCCTCATTGGGTTCTGCGCCCTCATCCCCATCTTCGGTGCCATCATCGGTGCTCTGGTGGGTGCCTTCCTGATCCTTCTGGTGGCCCCCATGAAGGCCCTGTGGTTCCTGGTCTTCCTCATCATCCTCCAGCAGCTGGAGGGCAACCTCATCTACCCTCGTGTGGTGGGCAAATCCGTGGGCCTGCCCGGTATCTGGGTCCTGGCCGCTGTTACGGTTGGCGGCAACGCCTTCGGCCTGGTGGGTATGCTGGTGAGCGTCCCCGTGTGCTCGGTCCTTTACACCCTCTTCCGGGAGTTCGTGAACTACCGGCTGGAGCAGAAAAAGCTAAATATCGATTGAGTCAAAGAACCGCCGCAGTTTTGCGGCGGTTCTTCTTGTCATTTCCTGTCAAAGGCGGTATAATCTGTCCTACCTATATGATATTTACGAGAAGGTCGTGTTGTCATTGAACCCCACCACCCAGAAACAAACCCTCAAATGGCTGCCCATCGCCTTTATCCTGCTCCAAAGCACCCTCTATGGCTTCGGTGACCCCATCTCCAAGGCCGCCTATGAGGTGGTCCCCCTGTATTCCCTGCTGTCCGCCCGGTACACCATCGCCTTCCTCTTTCTGATGGTCATCTTCGGCCGGCGAGTGGTCCGGGGGCTGAAGACCTGCTCCATAAAGGACTGGCTGCTGCCCAGCCTGTGCATCTCCTGCGCCTACATCGCCACCAACATCGCCATCGTTCTCACCACGGCCACCGCCACCGCCTTCCTGCGGTCCCTGTCCACCGTCATGACCCCTCTGCTGGCCCTGGTGATCTACCGGAAACGGTTCAACCCAAAGCACATCCCCATCCTGATCTTCGTGGTGGTAGGTCTGTACCTGCTGTGCGGCCGGGGCGGACTCACCGGCTTCGGCCTGGGTGAGGTCTTCGGCCTGATCTCCGCCCTTCTCATGGCAGGCTCTCTGGTCTTTGGCGAGAAGGCCCTGGACAAGGTGGACCCGGTGACCCTCACCACGGTCCAGACTGCCATGTCGGTGATCCTCACCACCCTGTGTGCCTTCGTCTTGGAAGGGGGCGTCCATCTGGAAACTGCCGGGACCGTGGAGTGGCTCATCATCGTCTACCTGGCCATCCTGTGCACCGTGGCGGGTTACCTCCTCCAGAACGCTGCCCTCCGGTCCATCTCCTCCCGGATGGTGGCCCTGGTTCAGTGCACCGGTCCGGTCATGACCGCCTTCTTCTCCTTCCTGATTCTGGGGGAACGGCTGAACCTGGCCGGTCTGATGGGTGCGGGTATCCTGCTGGCCTGCGTGGTGGCCGAGACCCTCATGTCAGATGAGGACAGCCCAACAGAATGAAAAAGTGCCTCCCGGTGGGAGGCACTTTTTTAGTAGTATACTTCTTCCAGGCACAACCCGCAGGCAGGAAGGGTTTCCCCCGCCCGGGTACGGTCCTGGCTGTCGATGATGGCTGCCATGTCCCCAGGGGCCAAGTCTCCCCGGCCCACCGCCAGAAGGGTACCCGACAGGATACGGACCATGTTGTACAAAAATCCGTCCCCCGTAAAGGACAGCCGCAGTTCAGGCCCCAGCTCTTCGATGACAATGGACGACACCGTACGAACGGTGGACTTTTTGAACTTCTTCAGGGAGCAGAAGGCCCGGTAGTCATGGGTGCCGCAGAGTTCTGCTGCCGCCTGTCTCATAGTAGTCACGTTCAGGTCCCCGGGACAGAAGTACAGATAGTTCCGCTCGAAGACATTGGGGACCTCACTCCGCCAGATCCGGTAGACGTAGGTCTTCCCGGTGCAGGACAGCCGGGCGTGGAACCGAGGGTCCGCCTCCTCCAGGCTGATGGCTCCGATGTCCGCCGGGAGGTACTGCCGCAGACCGGCCAGGATTTCCTCAGTGGTCATATTTGTCTTGGCCCGGAAGGAGGCCACCTGCCCCTTGGCATGGGTACCGGCATCGGTCCGACCGGAGCCGTTCACCTCCACCGGCTGGTCCAGGAGCCGGGAGAGAAGAGTCTCCAGTTTCCCCTGTATGGTGTTGTCAGTGTTTCCCTGCTTCTGCCAGCCCTTCCAGCGGGTGCCGTCATAGCAGAGGGTCAGGCGGTAGTTGGCCATTTCCATGCCCTCCGTTCTTATTTTCCCTCTCATTATAGAACATCCGGCCCGCCGCCGCAAGTCCAAACCAAACCGCACCATTGCCACATTGTCAATATATTTCAAAAGTTGACACATTCCATCTCCTTGCACATGGCAAAAAATCCTTATTTCCCAAGGGCTATTACTTTTTCTGCAAAGTGTAGAAACAACATCTTGCAATCTTCGACATTTTGGTGTAAAGTAGATGCATTGCGATTGGGCGCACCCGCCCGTTACCCCCTCCCAGGGGGTTCATATTTTCCTACGAAAGAGAGAGAAAACACAATGGATGAAAACAAACAGCGTGGCCAATGGGGCAGCACTTTTGGCTTCCTCATGGCTTCCATCGGCTCGGCCATCGGCCTGGGCAACCTGTGGGGCTTCCCCTACAAGATGGGCTCCACCGGCGGCTTCGCCTTCCTGGTGGTCTACCTGATCCTGGTCGTTCTCGTCGGCAGACTGCTGATGATGGGCGAGTTCGCTCTGGGCCGTAAGACCGGTCTGGGCGTGGGCGCATACGCCAAGCTGGGCCAGAAATATAAGGTCATCGGCTGGATGGCCGCCTTCTGCCCCTTCCTGATCCTGGGCTTCTACTCCGTGCTGGCCGGTATGACCCTGCGCTACTGCGTGGGCTTCCTGGTTCAGATCTTCGGTATGGACGGCTTCGCCGGTCAGGGCTCCGGCTTCTTTGGCTATCTGCTCTATGACACCAAGTCCATGGTCCTGTTCCTGGCTCTGGCTATGCTGGTCACCATGGTCATCGTTATGGGCGGTGTTCAGGGCGGCATCGAAAAGTTCGGCAAGGTGGCCATGCCTGCACTGGGCGTGATCCTCATCGGCATCGTCATCTTCGTTGCCTTCCAGCCCGGCGCCATCGAGGGCTACAAGTTCATGTTCAAGCCCGACTTCTCCCAGTTCACCGACCCCAAGAGCTTCTTCAACGTCCTGAAGGTTGCCTCCGGCCAGATGTTCTTCTCCCTGTCCCTGGCCATGGGCATCAACATCACCTTCGGCTCCTACCTGGCCAAGGACAAAGACATCCAGAAGAACGCTCTGATCGTCCCCTTCTCCGACACCCTGTTCGCGCTGTTTGCCGGCATGATGATCCTGCCTGCCTGCGCAGCCTTCGGTGTGGACTACGGCGCAGGCCCCGGCCTGCTGTTCGCCTCCATGCAGAACGTCTTCCTGGACGGCATGGGCGGCATGGTTGGCAACGTGATCGGCTTCCTGTTCTACTTCCTGGTCTTCATTGCAGCCATCACCTCCTCCATCGCTCTGCTGGAAGTTCTGGCCTCCGGTGTGGTGGACAAGCAGATCGCCAAGGGTAAGAACCCCAACCGCAAGATGGTCTCCATCCTCTTTGCTGTTGCCATCTTCATCTTTGCCCTGCCCACCGCTATGGACGCTCTGGGCTCCGGCGGTGCAGCTGTCCCCGCTCCCTTCGAGCTGCTGGGTCTGGAGATCGGCGGCGAAGGCTACGCCATGTGGAACGACTGCTGGCTGGACCTGTATGACATGATCACCGAGGGTGTCCTGATGCCCCTGGGCGCTCTGTTCATGTCCCTGCTGCTGGGCTGGAAGTTCCCCAACCTGGTCAAGGACGAGTGCGAGGCCAGCGGCCACAAGTTCAGAGGTGAAGCTTACACCAAGTTTGCTTTCCGCTTCCTGATCCCCATCGTCATGGCGATCGTTCTGTACACTCAGATCCAGGCATTCTTCCTTTAAGCGAATATGTTTTAAGGACCGGTACGTTGGTACCGGTCCTTTTTTCATAGGCATCCAACCACGTTTCCTCTGTCATCCGTATCGCAGAATCCTGCCCCTCATCCGTCACGGCTGCGCCGTGCCACCTTCTCCCCAGGGAGAAGGCTTGTTTCGTCCAACGGCAAGGCTTCCCCCTGGGGGGAAGCTGTCTGCGGAGCAGACTGATGAGGGGTCCTGGCCATAGAAAAACCGCCTCGTCAGACGACAAGGCGGTTTTAACAGATTCAGCTTTTCTTCTCCACCATGGACCGTCTCCAAACGCCGGTGCGTTCGTAGAGATAACCCAGAGGGACGGAGGAGGCCGGGGCAATGGCGCAGGCCCAGAAGATACCTACCAGGCCCATGGTGTGGTTCAGGATGAGAGCCAGGACCACACGGACCACGATGCAGTTGAGCAGGCTGGAGAACAGGGCAAACAT
>JAFZEB010000110.1 GCA_017560855.1 Ruminiclostridium sp. | reverse complement strand
CTGCCCCGGCTGACCCTCTATGCCGTCTTTGGGGTGGCGGCCTCTCAGTACAGCTTCTACGCCTGCATCGAGTATGCCAACGTGGCCTTTTCCACCGTCATGTGCTATACCTGCACGGTGTTCATCATGGTTTGGTGTATCTTCCGGGAGCGGCGAAGCCCCAAGTTCTATGAGACTGCCGCCGTCCTCTGCGTGGTGGTGGGCGTCTTCGCCTGTGCCACCCACTTTGACCTGTCCTGCTTCAGTGTGTCCCCCTTCGCCCTGGTGATGGGTCTCACCTGCGGCGTGACGGCCACCATCAACACCCTGTCCCCGGCGGATTTGATCACCCGCCACGGGCTTCTGTCAGTGATGGGCTGGGGTATGCTCCTGGGCGGCGGAGTGGCCGCCCTCCTCTTCCGTCCCTGGACCATTCAGGCCCGGGTGGACGGGCCCCTCATCCTGGGCATGGCCTTCATCATTCTGGGGGGCACCATCTTGGCCTTTACCTTCTACATGCGGGGCATCCGCCTGGTGGGACCCATTGCGGGGAATGTCCTGTCTGCCACCGAACCGGTGGGGGCGGTCATCATTTCCGTCCTCATCCTGGGGGTGGCCTTCACGGACTATGATTTCCTGGGCTTTATTTTGATCCTCCTGACCGTTCCCATCATCGCCATCGGGCAGAACCGGGAAGAAAAAGCAAAAGAAAAATCGCCTTCCGTATAAGTGGAAGGCGATTTTTTATTTGCCTACGCAGAACCGCTGGAAGATGCGGCCGGTGATGTCCTCCCGGACGGTGGTGCCGGTGACCTCCCCCAGGGCATCCAAGGCCCCTTCGATGTCGGTGAGGAGCAGGTCCGGGGGGACCCCCATCTCCAGCCCCTCCTGGGCCCGGAGGAGGTTCTCCCTTGTGCGGGTGACGGCCTCCACCTGGCGGGCGTTGGTGAGGAGGGCTTCGCCCTCACTGCCGGAGCCGGTGGGGAAGAGCTTGGCCACCATGGGGCCCAGGGCCTCCAGACCGGCGTTGTTCTTGGCGCTCACCTGGCAGATGTGGGGGAAGTCCTTGGCCAGGGCATCCATGTCCAGGACGGGGGGCAGGTCAGACTTGTTCACGATGCAGATGCAGGCCGGGGCTTCCCGGGCCAGGGCAATGGCTTGGCCGTCCTCCTGGGTGAGGCCTTCGGCCCCGTCCAGGACCAGCAGGACCAGACGGGCCTCCTCGGCGGCGGCACGGCTCCGCTGGACGCCCAGCCGCTCGGCCTCGTCTCCGGTCTCCCGGAGACCGGCGGTGTCGGTGAGGTTCAGCAGGACCCCGCCCACGCTGGCCTTGGCCTCGATGGTGTCCCGGGTGGTGCCGGGGATCTGGGTGACGATGGCCCGGTCATAGCCCACCAGGGCGTTCAGCAGAGAGGACTTGCCCACGTTGGGGCGGCCCAGGATGGTGGTGGGTACGCCACTGGTGAGCTGACGGCCCCGGTCGTAGGTGGCCAGAAGATTGGCGGTGGCGGTAAGGCCCCGGTCCAGGGCGGTGCGGATGGTCTCCTCCCGGAAGGGGTCAATGTCTTCGTCGGGGTAGTCCAGCACGGCGTGGAAGTGGGCGGAGACATCCACCAGTCCGTCGTAGATCTCCCGGATCTTTCGGGAGAGGGTACCCTCCAGCCGACCGGCGGCCTGACGGGCGGCGGCGGGGGTCTCGGCATCGATCAGGTCGATGACCGCCTCCGCCTGGGTCAGGTCCAGCCGACCGTTGAGGAAGGCCCGCTTGGTGAACTCACCGGCCAGGGCCTGTCGGGCACCGGCGGCGAAGAGGGCCTCCAGAGCCAGGGACAGAACCATGGGGGAGCCGTGGCACTGAAGCTCGGCGGTCTCCTCCCCGGTGTAGCTGTGGGGGGCACGGCTGACAAAGGCCAGGCCGTTGTCGATGACCCGGCCCTCCTTGTCCAGGACGGAGCCGTAGAGAAGCTGGCGGTCAGGGGCCTCTGCCAGGGAAATTTTGCGGGCAGGACGGAAAACTCTTGCAGCGGTTTCGGCGGCCTTGGGGCCGGACAGGCGCAGGATGCCCACGCCTCCCGCTCCGGGAGCGGTGGCCACGGCGGCGATCAGGTCAGACATGGGGGAGCCTCCTTTTCTGGGGGTCAAATTTTGGCAAAACCACCGGAAGTTTTTTCCTTGACATGCAAGTTCGTCATGCTTTGGACTTTTCCACGGGGCGTACACCCTTTGGGGAAAAACCGGTGGATAAAGTGGAAAACCTTTGGAATTGTTCACTTTGCACTTTGCAGGAGGGGTGGATTCATGGCCAGAATCCTGCAAAAACAGGGGAAATGGGGCCCTGTCAGAACGCACAAAGGGGATTTTGTATGTAAAAATTGCCGAAAGGTTTCAGGGCGGAAACAAAAGGGTTACAGGCGGCCTGCCAGGATCTCCACCACCTGGCTCAGGTGGGAAATGTGGAAATCCACCCGGAGATCCTCCGGCAGGGCATGGCCCTTGGGGTCGTACCAGCAGCAGGGGATGCCCACGTTGTTGGCCCCCCGGATGTCGCTGGTGAGGGAGTCCCCCACCATGAGGACCCGACTTTTTTCCACAGGCCCCATGGCTTCAAACACGGGGGTGAAGAAGTCGGGGCTGGGCTTTTCCGCCCCCACCACCTCGGAGATGAAAATGCCGTCCAGAAGCTGGTCCAGACCGGACCGGGCCAGCTTGATGTCCTGGGCCACCTTGGTGCCGTTGGTGACGGCATACTGCGTCACCCTGCCCTTGAGGGAGGCCACCAGGGTGAGGGAGTCGTCCTGGGGGATGGCGTTTTCACCCAGGCGGATCTGGTAAAAATCGCTCACGGCCTGGGGATCGTCAAAGGCGATGCCCTCCTGCTGGAAGAACTCCCGGAACCGGCCGGGGAGTAGCTCTGCCTTGGTGATCTCCCCCTTCTCCAGCCGCTTCCAGTAGGAGGCGTTCAGCTTGGAGTATCGGGCCACCCGGTCTTCGGGGCAGGGGCCCAGGCCGAATTTTTCAAAGGAATCCATCAGGGACTGGCGTTCCGCCGCCGGGAAGTCCAGCAGGGTGTTGTCCACGTCCCATAAAATCACATCAAACATAGATAAACCTCAATTATTCGTAGGACTCCACCGTGATGCCGGTGTAGTAGTGCTGTAAGATCTCTTGGTAGGTCTTGCCCTCTGCCGCCATGGCGTTGGCCCCGTACTGGCTCATGCCCACCCCGTGGCCGTAGCCGGTGACGGAGAAGGTGACGGAGTCGGGGCTACACTCCACGGTGAAGGAGGCCGAGCGCAGGTCAAAGATGGTCCGGGCCTCATGACCGGAGACCGTGACCCCGCCCAGGTCTATGGTGAGGACACTGCCGCCGTCGCTGTATACGGCATTGGTGAACCAGTTGGCGGGGTCTCCCTCCAGCACCGCCTCGGGCTTGGCCTGGAGGATGCGGTCCTTACACTCCTGG
>JAFZEB010000109.1 GCA_017560855.1 Ruminiclostridium sp. | reverse complement strand
TGGGCTGCTGCGTGCCCAGCTGGTGGGCACGCTATGACCCACTTGAGATCACAAGCCGCAGGCAGGGGTATTTTGCGGATATACCCGGCAGTACAGCACTAACCTCAAGGGGGTCCAGGGCAGAGCCCTGGTGCTCTTTCCCCCTGCTTTCTCCAGAGAAAGCAGGGCCCCGCCGGAGGCGAATCAACCGACGTGGCAGAGAAGAAAAGACCCTCCATCCGAATCGATGGAGGGTCTCATTCCGTATCCACGATGGTGATGGCCAAACCCTTCTGCATGGCGTAGGCCAGGGTCTGGAAGGTGCCCCCCTGGGGATGGCCGTCATAGACGGCGATCAGGCGTCTGGCCCGGTCCACCATGTACCGGTTCCGGCGGGCCATGCACCCCGGGGAGTAGCTGTGCTGGACCACGGTTTCGTAGTCACACCGGTCCAGAATGGCCTGACGGCGGTCCCGGTCGGCCTGGGGCCAGCGGTCGGCCTGCCCGGCAAAGGGAATGGCGGCCTCCAGGGTCACGTCGGGGCGGCGGTCCCGCAGGGAGAGGACGGCCTCTCCAAAGTATAGGTCGGCCCCCTGGGCCATGCCGCAGAGGAAATGGCGGCAGCCTGCGGCGTAGGCCTCCTCCACCGACCGGGCCAGCTCTTCTTTCAGAGCCAGGCAGCGGGGATCGGATTCGTTGGCCCCCCAGGGCAGGCGGGCAGGGCGGTGGCCGGTGAAGGCACAGCAGATCTCGGGCTCCATGAGAGGGCCTCCTTTCCTAGTATGTTATTAGATTATACCCCTGTATAGACAAAGTCAATGGAAAAACATACAAGTTTTATGGTGGAAGTCCAAAAAAGGGGTTGCATTTCTTGCAGAAGCAGGTATAATAAAGATGGACAACGAAATAAGATGTCTTCAGGGCGGGGTGCAAGTCCCCACCGGCGGTAGAGTCCGCGAGCGCTTTGGATTCCAAAGGCAGCTGATCCGGTGTGATTCCGGAACCGACAGTAACAGTCTGGATGGGAGAAGACGTGCTGGCACTTTTGATGGTGTAACTGCGTGAAGAAGCAGAGCGCATGGCGTCCGGTTTCCTTTGCGTTTCTTGTAACGCCCCCAATTGATGGTTGGCACCTGGAAGACATTGGTTTTTCGGGTGTCAAATAATCAAATGGGAGTGTTTTTTTATTATGAACGCAAAAACTCGCAAACTGACCACCATGGCTCTGCTGGTGGCCATCTCTATCGTCCTGGTCTATCTGATCCATTTCCCCATCTTCCCCGCCGCCGCCTTCCTGGAGTATGACCCCGCTGATATCCCGATCCTCATCGGCACCTTCGCCTTTGGCCCCGCCGCAGGCCTGCTGCTCACCGTGGTCACCTGTGTCATCCAGGGCGTCACCGTCTCCGCGGGCTCCGGCGCATACGGCATCATCATGCACCTGATCGCCACCTCCACCATCGTTCTGGTGGCCGGCAACATTTACCGTGTGAAGCACACCCGTGCAGGCGCAGCCATCGGCCTGATCGTCGGCACCATCTGCTGGGGCATCGTGATGTGCATCGCCAACCACTTCATCACCCCCGTGTTCATGGGCGTGCCCGTGGAAGTGGTGGACGGCATGCTGCTGCCCATCATCCTGCCCTTCAACCTCATTAAGGCAGGCGTGAACTCCATCATCACCTTCGCCATCTATAAGACCGTTTCCCGCCACCTGATCCACAGAGGCGAGGAGCAGTAATTTTTGATCAAGAGGCTGCGCCCTGGGGTGCGGCAAATTCCATCAGAAAGGCCGGCACAGCAAAGCTGTACCGGCCTTTTATATTGGGTGGACCCGTGAAATCCTAGACATGGCAACAGCAATGTGCTATAGTAATCATATAATAAAAGTCGGCATGGAGCCGACTGTGAGAAAGGAAGATTGACATGAAGAAACGAATCGTCAGTGTTCTGGCAGTGCTGGCCCTGTGCCTGACCATGCTGCCCGTGGCGGTCTTTGCTGCGCATCCCCTGGCTGGCTATGCAGAAGGGGACAAGGTCATGATGGACGGCAGGGAGTACACCTACCTGGGTGACGTCACCGAGACCGGTCTGGCTGTGGATGAGTGGACCGTAGAGGAATACGGTGCGGCCATCGCCAAGGCGGGCGAGGGCTATGTCTCCTACTATGCGGAAGACGGCCTGGTCACCATGACCCTGAACAATGCCACCATTACCGCCATGAGTGAAGAGGACTTTGCAGGCTATGGCATCCAGGTGGAGTTTTATGATGCTGCCCTGAAGGGCATCGGCAAGAACACCATCGAGGCTGCAGACACTGCCATCAGCGTCTCCGGCTGCCTGACCCTGACCGGCGAGTTCCAGCGGATCGCCGGCATGAACTACGGCATCTACTGCGGCGCAGTCTATGGCTTTGGCGAGGAAGAGGTTTCCGTGGACGGCGGCGAAGTGATGCTCAATGCCAATGTGGCTGAAGTGGAGGGTGGTATTCACAGTGACAGCAACCTGTTCATCAACGGGACTGTGGGTGATGTCACCAACGCAAATGGCGCAGCCCTTTCCGCCAACGGTGATCTGACCATTGGCAAGGAGGCCAAAGTGGGCAAGCTGATCGGTGCCAACTACGGCATCTATGTCTCCTGCCAGATGGATGATGCGGGCGAGTTCCCTGTGTCCCTCTCCTCTGTGACCATCCATGGCACCGTGGGTGACATTGTGTCCATGGACCTGATCGAAGACGAAGACTGCGTGTACATCCACTACGGCATCCTGGTATTTGGCGGCGACCTGACCATCGATGGCACCGTCAACAGCATCCAGGCCGGTGACTATGGCGTCTGGGTGGAAGGCGGACAGTTCCAGGGGGAAGAGAATGTTACCGCCGGGATCCAGAGTGCGGTTCCTGTGACCACCGTGGAATGGCCCTCCACCTGGGCCTATGCTGAGGTCATGGACGCCATCCTGTGGAGCCTGGTTCCCGAGAACCTGCAGGGCCAGTACACCCAGGCCACCACCCGTGCTGAGTATGCCGCTCTGGCCACCTGCCTGTATGAAGCAGTGACCGAGGGCCCCATCGAGCTGACGGAGGCAGAGAAGGCGCCCTTTACCGATACCCAGGACGAGAACGTGGCCAAGATGGCCAAGGTTGGCGTGGTCAACGGCATGGGTGACGGCACCTTTGCCCCCGATGCCAAGCTGACCCGTGAGCAGGCCGCCACCATGCTGTCCCGTCTGGCATATGCCGTGGGCGAGCCTCTGGCTGCCGGGTCCCCCAACTTTGCAGACAACGGCTCCATCTCTGACTGGGCCTTCGATGCAGTGGGCCAGGTCCAGGCAGCGGAGATCATGAAGGGTGTGGAGGACAACCTCTTCGCCCCCCAGCGTGACTACACCAGAGAGCAGAGCATCCTGACCATGGACCGCCTGTTCAACCTGGTCTTCTGGGACAACGAGGAAGCGTAATTTTATATGGTATGTGTCCCCCGGCTTCTGCGGAAGCCGGGGGCTTTTTTGTTTGCTGCAGCAGACCTGCCCTTGTCTCTGGGGGGATTGCCTCCTTGCCAACCCGATGAAATCTTGCTACAATATAATATTAGAGACATTTGAGAGGAGGGGAGACCATGGCACAGGACCGCATCATCTTTCACTGCGACCTGAACTCCTTTTACGCCTCGGTGGAGCTCCTCTCCTATCCCCATCTGAAGGACCTGCCCGTGGCGGTGTGCGGAGACCCGGAATCCCGCCACGGCATCATCCTGG
>JAFZEB010000108.1 GCA_017560855.1 Ruminiclostridium sp. | reverse complement strand
GGGAACCGGAGGTGCAGCCTCTGCCGGTGGGTGCCATTGTGACCATGGCGGGCACCGGCTCGGAACTGGACGGGGATGCTGTCATCACCCATGAAGAGACCAAGGTGAAAAGCTCCTGTAACGAGGGAGCCTTCCTGCCTGACTTTGCCATCCTGAATCCTGAGTTTACCTACAGCGTGCCCAGATACCAGATGGTATCCGGCATTTTTGATACCTTCTCCCACATCATGGAGGCCTATTTCAGCCCCACCGATGCGGACAATATTTCGGATGATCTTTCTGAGGCCTTGATGCGGAGTCTCATCCGCAACACCGCCGCTGCCCTGGAAAACCCGGAGGACTACACCGCCCGGAGTAATATCATGTGGGCCTCGTCTCTGGCCCTCAGCGGCCTGCTGAACCCCTCCAAGGAGGAGGATTGGGAGGTCCATGAGATCCAGCACCAGCTGGCGGCCTACTATCATGTGACCCACGGCATGGGCCTGGCGGCCATATCCCCCGCCTATTACCGGACGGTGTATCTTTACGCTGTTCCCCGGTTCAAGCGGTTTGCCTTGAACGTGTGGGGGGTGGACCCGGCAGGGAAGACCGACGAGGAGATCGCCCTGGCCGGCATCGATGCCCTGGCAGATTACATCAAGTCCAGCGGCATGTGTTCCACCCTCCGGGAACTGGGGATACCCGACGACAGCCAGCTGGGCGAGGTTGCCTCCAGCTGTGTCCGCAAGCAGGGGGGATACCATACCCTTACCCGCAATGAGATTTTGCAAATTCTGAAAGACAGCTTCTAAGTCAACCTGCCGCTGTGGATACAGCGGCAGGTTTTGGTATTTTTCGACCAAAGAGTTCGCCGTACAGTATGTGATGCTGGAAATGGCGCGAACGATATGCTATACTATACAAAAATAATTGTGTAATGAATGCTTTGGAAACACAGCCAGGAGGAAATGCTTATGGAAATGAATTGGAGCCAAAGACTGGAAGAAGGCCTTGTGTTTACCCTTCCCCTTATGGTCATGGATGCCACAATGGCCAAATCCACCAACACCGTAACAGCCACCGATCTTCAGGCCCCGGTGAACCAGCTGTTTCATGCACTGGCTCTGGCCGATGCCAAGTTCACCGATGTGGTGACCCCCAATGTGGATACCATCTA
This sequence comes from Ruminiclostridium sp., assembly GCA_017560855.1. Classification (GTDB taxonomy): domain Bacteria; phylum Bacillota; class Clostridia; order Oscillospirales; family Oscillospiraceae; genus Evtepia. Next base: position 4,623 of record JAFZEB010000108.1, on the reverse strand, counting down.
TTCCCAGGCCTTCCTGGACCTGTCCCTGGACGGCGTGGTTTTTGACTTTCCCAAGACCGACCGATTCTGCACAGTGGAAGTCCTGGACGCCTGGACCAACTGCATCTGCGTGCTGGATGCCACTCGATTCGAGGCAGAGCAGGCATCCTTCCTCTTCACTGGTCCCGGGTTTGGGGGAGAGGTCCCCCAGGGTATGCAGGAGATCAAGTCCCCCACCCCCATGGTCTGGGTCCTGATCCGCACCCTCTGTGGTGGCCCTGATGACATGGCGCAGGTTCGTGCCATTCAGAGTCAGATGGATTCCTATACCCTGACACAGTACCGGGACGGAACCAAGGCCGTTAAGCCGGAGGGTTTCTTTGATCCCGCCAAGGAATTCATCCCGGTTCGCCGGGTGATGGGCATGTCCCTGGAGGAATATTTCACCCAGGCCAACGCTCTGATGGCCAAGAATCCGCCCGCCCCCGAAGATGCCCCCATGCTGGAGAAGCTGGCCGAGATCGGGGTTGGCCCTGGCCTTACCTTTGACCGCGGCGTCTTTGGTGACCAGGGGGAACAGCTCTGGATGAAGGTCAAGGTCGGGCTCATGGATGTGGATCGGAGTCTGGCACGGGCTGCCTCCTATCTGGTCCAGAGCGGCGGCTGGCTCTACTTCGGCAGACCTATCGCCGAATTCGGTACGGCTTATTTCTATCGCGCCGTCATCGCCCTGGTGGGCTTCGGAGCAAATCCCGTCTCCATTGCCGTTTACCCCAAGACCGACCGGGATGTCATGGGCGGGCGGTTGAACGGCGCCAATCGGTATGTCCTGCGCTTTGAGAAGGATGGTCTGCCTCCGGTGGAGGAATATGGGTTCTGGTCGGTGACTGCCTACGACAGTGCCACCAACCTCCTCATTGATAATCCCCTGGACCGCTACTGCATCAACGACAGAAGTGGAGTGAACTACAACGAGGACGGTTCTCTGGAAATTCTCATCCAGCAGGAGCCCCCTGCAGAAGGGGGCCAGTCCAACTGGCTGCCGGTGAACGCCGGGGAGTTCCACCTGGTCATGCGCATCTACCTGCCCGGGGAGACCGTCCTGGCCAACGCATGGAAGCCTCCCGTGATCCGGTGCGTATAAGGAGGTCTGGCAGGGGTATCCCTACGGAATAAACCAGGAAAACTCCCGGTGGAGATAGCTGCTCCGCCGGCAGTTTCGTTGTCGAAAAGATTTATATATAGTTAGAAAAATGCCATAGAATATGATATGATAAAACGTAAAAGAAAGTGAAAAGGAGAGAGTTGTATGAAACGGTATCTTTCTTTGATCCTGGCGGGCACCTTCGCCCTGTCTCTGCTGGCAGGCTGTGCCTCTGGGGAAACCACAGAAGTGGAAGAGGTGGACATGAAGGCCGAACTGGGCCTGACTGCCGATCAGAAGGAAGCCACAGAGATCACGGCGGAGATCAACTCTGCAGTCTATGATCTGCTGGACTTTGCTGACACCAGTGAATATGAAAACGCCACCCGGGGCCTCATTGACGCCCCCGAGGCTCTGGAGATCTGTGATGACGAGGGCAACGTGGTTTGGAGCCAGAAGGCTTACAGCTTCCTGGATGACTACGAGGAAGCTCCTGCCTCCGTGAACCCCAGCCTTTGGGAGAACACCCGGAACAACCATGCCTACGGCCTCTTTGAAGTGACCGAGGGGATCTATCAGGTCCGCGGCTATGACATGGCCAACCTGACCGTGGTGGCTGGCGATACCGGCTGGATCGTCTTTGACCCCCTCATGTCCGTGGAATGTTCCCAGGCAGCCATGGAACTGGTGACCAAGAACCTGGGCGAGCGGCCTGTTAAGGCGGTCATCATCTCCCACTCTCATGTGGACCACTTTGGCGGCATTGGCGGTATCATCTCTGCCGAGGAGATGGCCGACAGCAGCCTTCCCATTGACCAGCAGCTGGCCAGCGGCAAGATCCCTGTCATCGTGCCTGAGGGCTTTGAGGAGCATGCTGTTTCCGAGAACGTCTATGCCGGCAAGGCCATGGGCCGTCGTGCCAACTATCAGTACGGCGTCCTGCTGGAACCCGGTGTCCTGGGCAAGCTGGCCATGGGCATCGGCCTGGGTCAGTCCACCGGTCTCGTCACCTATCTGAGCCCCACCCATGAGGTCACCGAGACCGGTGAAACCATCGTCATTGACGGCGTGGAGTTCCAGTTCCAGATGACGCCCGGCACCGAAGCCCCTGCTGAGATGAACACCTGGCTGCCCAGCTATAAGGCTCTGTGGGTGGCAGAGAACTGCACCGGTACCCTGCACAACCTCTACACCCTCCGTGGTGCACAGGTCCGTGACGGCGCCGCTTGGGCTAAGTATATCACCGAAGCCATCACCCTGTACGGTGGGGAGGCAGAGGTCACCTTCCAGTCCCACAACTGGCCCCACTGGGGTAACGACACCGTGGTGGAGTACATGACCAACACTGCTGCTGTCTATAAGTTCATCAACGACCAGACCCTGACCTACATCAACCAGGGCTATACCTCCGACGAGATCTCCAACATGATCCAGCTGCCTGATGAGCTGGCTAAGGTTTGGTATACCCGCCAGTACTATGGCACCGTGGCCCACAACTCCAAGGCAGTGTATCAGAAGTTCATGGGCTGGTACGATGCCAACCCCGTGAACCTGAATCCCCTGGAGCCCACTGAAAGCGCAAAGAAGTGGGTGGAATATCTGGGTGATTCCAATGAGGTCCTCCGCATGGCCAAGGCCGACTTTGAAGCCGGTGAGTACCAGTGGGTGGCTGAGATCACCAACGTGCTGGTTTATGCCGATCCCACCAACGAAGCCGCCCGCCTCCTGTGTGCCGACGCCCTGGAGCAGCTGGGCTATCAGGCCGAATCCGGTCCCTGGCGCAACGCCTACCTGGGGGCTGCCCGTGAACTGCGTGAGGGCAACCTGGCATCCAGCGTGGAGCAGGCAAGCAATGACGGCTCCATCCAGCGTGAAATGACCGCCTCCATGCTCTTTGACTACATGGGCATCTTCTTGGACAAGGCTGCTATGGCTGACCAGAGCTTTGTGATGAACTTCACTCTGACTGATGTGCAGGAGCAGTACATGGTTCGAATCAAGAATGGTGTGGTCCTGGTCTATGACAACACTCTGAGTGACCAGGCGGATGTCTCCGTTACTTGCCCCAAGAATGCTCTGTTCCTGATCCTTCAGAACAACATTGACTCCAACCCCGAGGCATTCCAGGTGGAAGGCAATGTTGAATTGCTGAATCTGTTCATGGAAAATCTGAACCAGCTGAGCCTTACTTCGCCCGCTGACTTTAACATTGTGGAACCCTGAGTTTAGAAAACCGGTGCGGCAAATATGCCGCACCGGTTTTTTACAGAAAAAGCGGAGCATGGTTTTCCATGCTCCGCTTTGATGTGTGAAATTAGAAATACAGATAGTCGCCGGAAGCGTTGGAACCAGTCAGATCGTTCAGATCCACGAAGTAGGGAGCCACCACATAGACGTTGGTAGCAACCTTCATGATGTGACCATCCTCGGAGAAGATGACGCCGGAAACGAAGTCCAGCAGACGGCGAGCCACTTCGTGCTCGGTCTTGGCCAGGTTCAGAACCACGAACTTCATGTCGCGCAGGTGGTCTGCCACTCTGGATGCATCCTTGTACTCCTGGGGTTCCACCACAACCACGCGCATGTCAGCGACACTGTGGATGGGCTGCGCACCAGCGCTGTCCCAAGACTGTTCTTCTTCGTATGCGTAGCTGTCTTCGTACTCGTCGTACAGGTCCTCTTCTGCCGGCTTACGGCGCAGTGCGTTTAAGAATCCCATGGGTATGTACCTCCTGAAAGCCTCTCCCGATATTTTCCCTCAGTCCGAATAAACGGACACAATTTGCACATTTAAGCATTTTTTACATAGTACTACAAATTGCGGAGAATTTCAATATCAAATGCGAATATTTTGTGGTCAAACGTAAAAAAATTTCAACATGTTGATACCGTTTTGTAACTATATTTTGCCCTGCACAAGATATAGTGCGGCAAATTGCCGAAAAAAGCCTCAGTCCTGAGGGTAGAACTCCTGGAGATAGCGCAGCAGGTCCTCTTCGTCCTTGTCGTCCAGCCCGTGGGCGTTGGCCAGCCCCTCGATGTGGTGGGTCAGCTCGTGGGCCAGGGTGGTGTAGAGCTCCTGCTTCCAGGTCTCCTCATCCCAGTCTTCGTTTCGGGCAGAAGCCAGAAAGGAGCCGTAATAGAGGTTGATGGACCGGCCCAGATAGCCGTCCTGGATGTATTCCCCCATAAAATACATTTCCCCAGGCGGGAAAAGGGGATCCTCTTTGGCCTCCTCCTCCAGGAGAATGCCGCCGTTCAGCTCTTCAAAAAACACCGGGGGAAACTGCTCGGCCATTTCATCCAGCAGTTCGCCCACCTGGTCAAAGGTCAGTTCCATAAAGTTGTCCTCCTTGCGAGGTTTTTCTCCATTGTACAATAGAGGGGGTATTCCTGCAAGAAAAAGAGCATCGGTTGATCGATGCTCTTTTGAGGTGGCTTATTTGGACACTGCCCGGATGTGGACATTCCGCACCAGGAACCAGGCGATGATGGAGAAG
>JAFZEB010000107.1 GCA_017560855.1 Ruminiclostridium sp. | reverse complement strand
GACCACCAGGTCCGTACCGACGTGGAGTCCGGTCTGGCTGCTCTGGTGAAGGAGCACTATCCCGAAGTTGAGGTCCTGATGGGCACCAGCACCGCCGGTATTGCTCACGCTGCCATCACCGCTCAGATGCTGGAGCTGCCCATGGGCTATGTACGCTCCGGTGCCAAGGACCACGGCCGCAAGAACCAGATCGAGGGCAAGCTGGTCCCCGGTCAGAAGGTGGTCGTTGTGGAAGACCTGATCTCCACCGGCGGCAGCGTTCTGGAAGTTGTCGATGTCCTCCGTGAGGCAGGCGCTGACGTTCTGGGTATCGTCAGCATCTTCACCTACGGCATGAAGAAGAGCGTGGACCGTCTGGCAGAGGCACAGGTCAAGAACGTGAGCCTGACCGACCTGGACACCGTTGCCACCGTGGCAGCTGCTGAGGGCTACATCCGCCCCGAGGATCAGGACCGCCTGATCGCATTCCGCAACAACCCCTCCGACGAGAGCTGGATCAACAAGTAATTGTCCCCCAGCGGCATTGTGCCTGAATTTTTCGCGAAAGGAAGGGTCATTCCCATGAAACGTGATCTGATCGACATCACCGACTTATCTGTGGCAGAGATCGATGAACTCATCGCTGTGGCGGAGGACATCATCGCACATCCCGAAGTATACCGGGAGAAGTGCCGCTATAAGAAGCTGGCAACTCTGTTCTATGAACCCTCCACCCGTACCCGCCTGAGCTTTGAGTCGGCTATGTACGAGCTGGGCGGCCAGGTCCTGGGCTTCTCCGATGCCACCAGTTCCTCCGCCACCAAAGGCGAGAGCGTGGCTGACACCGCCAAGACCGTCAGCTGCTTTGCCGATATCATCGCCATGCGCCATCCCAAGGAGGGCGCACCTCTGGTGGCGTCTATGAATGCCTCCATTCCCGTCATCAATGCTGGTGACGGCGGCCATCATCACCCCACCCAGACCCTCACCGACCTGCTGACCATCAAGCGGGAAAAGGGCCGACTGGACAAACTGGTGGTGGGCTGCTGCGGTGACCTGAAGTTCGGCCGCACCGTTCACTCCCTCATTGGTGCCATGTCCCGCTACCAGAATGTGAAGTTCGTGCTGATCTCTCCCGAGGAACTCTGCATTCCCGAAAGTGTCCGTACCGATCTGCTGGAGCGCAACGGCATCGAGTTCGTGGAGACCACCTCCCTGGAGGAGGCCATGCCTCAGCTGGACATCCTTTACATGACCCGTGTCCAGCGGGAACGTTTCTTCAACGAGGACGACTATGTCCGTCTGAAGGACAGCTATATCCTTACCCCCGATAAGCTGACCAACGCCAAGTGGGATCTGTCCATCCTGCATCCCCTGCCCCGTGTCAACGAGATTTCCATTGCCATTGACAACGACCCCAGAGCCTGCTATTTCCGCCAGGTCCTGAACGGTAAGTTCATCCGCATGGCCCTGATCCTAAAACTGCTGGAGGTGGAGTGAGCATGATCATCGGAACCATCATCGACGGCATCGTCATCGACCACATCCCTGCCGGTCAGGGTATGTACCTCTACGAAAAGCTGGGTCTGGACAAGCTCCAGTGTGAAGTGGCTGTCATCAAGAACGCACCCAGCGGTAAGTACGGCAAGAAGGACATCCTGAAGATCAATGAGGTCATCGACCTGAACTATGATATGTTGGGTTACATTGATCCCCTGATCACCGTCAACATCATCCGCGGCGGCCAGAGGGTGGAGAAGATCCATCCCCATCTGCCCGAGACTCTCACCGGTGTCATCCGCTGCAAGAACCCCCGGTGCATCACCTCTGTGGAGCAGGAGCTGCCCCATGTCTTCCGTCTGACCGACCGGGAGAAGGGCGTTTACCGCTGCATGTACTGTGATACCATGGGCGGCAAGCGATAATTGATTGAACGCATGCAAAAAGGACCTGCTTTGGCAGGTCCTTTTTATGCTTGAGCCTTTCCGGGAATTGTGCTATGATAACCGTACTTAGTTTTTGCCTTGAAGGAGGCCTGTCGTATGTCGTTTCTCACCCAACTGCCCTGGGTCCTTGGTTGGATCGTCATTCTGATCGTTCAGGATATGAACCTGAAAAAAGGGAAGGGGTTTATCTCCCTGCTGTGCATCTGGATCTCCCTGGTCCTCAGTGTGGCCTGGGATCCCTTGGTCAATCTCCTCATGGGGGATGCTGCCGCCAATATGCACTTTGGCAGCCGGTTCTGGATCCTCTTTATTATCACCGCCATTGTCCATGTGATGAATATGCGCAAGCAGAGACGTGGCGGGCAGAAGCCTGACCAGGAGATCATCCAGGTGGAAGAACCCAAAGAATAACAAAAACCGCGAGGGAACTCCCTCGCGGTTTTCTTATAGGGCCAGGCCCATGAGTTTTTCTTTCTGCCTTCGAGTCAATTGTTTGATCTCCCACTCCCGGCGCATGGCCTCCTCCTTGGTGCCAAAGACTTCGTGGTAGGCCAGGGAGACCGGCCGCCGAGGGCGGGTGTACTTGGAAGCTGTCCCGGCGTTGTGGGCGGCCAGACGCTTGTCCAGGTCGTTGGTCCAGCCGGTATAGTAGGTGCCGTCGGCGCACCGGAGAATGTAGGTGTAGTTCATCTTGTGTCCTGTTTTCCTGTGGTGTAAAATAAAAAATCAAGAACCCAGATGGGTGAAGTAGGCATCCACCCCGTTGGCCATGCCAGTGACCATTCTGGCCTGATAGGCTGGGTCGTTCAGGAGCGCATCCTCCTGGGGGCTGGACATGAAACCCATCTCTGCGATGGTCACGGGGATCTGGCACCAGTTGATGCCGCTCATGGTGTCGGTTTCCCAGACGTAGAGCTTTTTGGCCCCGGTAGCATTGACAAACCCATCCAGGACACAGTCAGAGAGAAGCCGACACTGGTCATAGAGCCCGCCGATGGGGTAGGGGCTCTGGGGGGTAGGGCAGAGGGTCATGACGCCTGTGACCGAGGGATCTTCTGATCCGTTGGCGTGGATGCGCAGGAAGATGTCACCCCCGGACTGGTTGGCGATCTCCGCCCGCTCCCGGTTGCTCATGTTGACATCGTGACTCTCCCGGATCATCACCACCTGATAGCCCCGGGCTTCCAGTTCGGTGCGGAGCTGCTGGGCCACCGTGAGGACCAACTCATACTCCGGGACGCCGGTGGCCACCCCGGCGGTACCGCCGGTGACCTTCATCTTGGTCTCTGATGCGCCGGGCCCGATGGGCTCCTGGTCGGTGTTAGCCCTGGCCTGATGGCCGGCGTCGATGACCACCACCTTGGGGTCCGGGACCGCGATCTCCTCCGGTTCCTGGGGGAGGGCTTCCGGCTCGGTTTCTTGAACGATGGGTTCGGTGACCTGAGGGGCAGGCGGTTCCGATTCTGGGATTTCCTGCGGAGAAGGGGAACTGCAGCCGCTCAAGACCAGACAAAAGAATAACAGCAAAGAAAACAGTCGTTTCATAACAGGCTCCTTGGAATGAAATGGATGCCTTAGTATACCGTGTTTTACCGGATTTTTCAACAGAGGGAGAGCCTATGCAGCAGAAAGAGATCCTACATATAAAGGGACATGATATTGTCTATGTTCTGACCTACAAGAAGGTGAAAAATGTGAATATCCGGGTGAAGGCAGACGGCACCGTGTCGGTCTCTGCCCCGCAAAGGGTCAGCCGGGGGCAGATCGAGAACATTCTGACCAGTCGGGCGGATTTCATTTTGAACGCCCTGGCAAAGTATGCTGCCTTGGAGCAGACCGTACCCCGGGTATGTCATTACCGGTCCGGGGATACCCTATGGCTTTTGGGAACCCCTTATTTCCTGACGGTTCAGCAGGGGAGACGGGAGCACATGGAGAAGACAGCGGAAGGACTTTTGCTTACCGTCAGAGACCCGGAAAATGAATCCTTGCGGGCCGGGACGGTGGAGAACTTTTACAAAGCGTACTGCCTGGAGATCACCACCCAATTGGTCCATCAAATCCAGCCCACCCTGCAGTCGATGGGGGTCCCTGTCCCTGAAGTGAAGGTCCGTTCCATGACCTCCCGCTGGGGCAGCTGCAAACCCTCTGCAAAACGGGTGACCTTTGCCTGTCAGCTGATGGAAGCCCCCATGCCCTGCGTGGAGTATGTGGTCTGGCATGAGCTGGTTCATTTCATCCATCCCAACCACTCACCCAGTTTTTACGGTGTTCTGTCCTCCTTTCTGCCGGATTGGAAAGCCAGGCGGGAAATGCTCAATTCCTGTCAGTACAGACAGATGAAAAATCAGGGAGGAAAATGACAGGCTTTTCTTGCATTCCGGTCGTGAATCCGTTACACTGTAATCGTCTAAATTTACCCATATTGGGGAGGAAGATGAGATGAAGAAGTTTTGGAAAAAAGCCATCCCTGTGGTTCTGAGCGTGGCTGTGGCAGCCGGCCTTGCCGTCAATGCCGGTGCAGCCTTTGCGGACTATCAGGATGTGAAGGGCCACTGGGCGGAGGCCACCCTCCACCAGGCCTATGATGACGGGATCCTGAAGGGCTACGATGCCTATAACATGGCGCCCGACCACAGCATCACCACCGCCCAGGCGGTGACCGTCCTCTGCCGTGTTCTCCATGTGGAGGGGCAGGGGGATACCTCTGCCTTTGATATTCCCGCTGGTGCATGGTATGCCCAGGATGTGGCAAAGGCCGTCTATGCGGGACTTCTGGACGAGAGCGCCGTGGGTACCCTGGACCAGCCCATCAGCCGTGGGCAGGCCTTCCAGCTCTTTGGTCGGGCCTTCCAGATGACGGCTGCAGACCCCGACTACACCGTTCTGGACCAGTTCCCGGACACGGGCTACCTGACTGGTGAGATCCGCCAGGCAGCAGCCTCTCTGGTGGAGGCCGGTGTGGTCAATGGCAGCGAGGGTAAGCTTCAGGCTGACCGCTCCCTGACTCGTGCTGAGTATGCCACCATGCTCTATCGTCTGGCTGGCCATTATACCACCGCAGAGGGCTATACCGATCAGCCTGACGAGGGTACTGTCATTTCTGGTAATGCCGACCTGTCCGGTCTGACTGCCGGTTCCATCTGGTTTGACCATTCCGCATCCAACATCAGCCTGACCGATGTAAATGCCGACCTGATCGCCGTCCGTTCCGATGACCTGCAGAGCCTTTCTGTCAAGGGTACCGGTACCATCGGCAAGCTCATTCTGGCCAACGGTTCCGGCCCTGTGAATCTTTCCCTGCCTGTCACCTGCGCCGTGGATACCCTGGTTGTGGGCGAGGGCAGTGACAATGTGACGTTGGCCGGTGGTGTTGTGAATGTAGAAGTGGTGGACAGCGACCGCACGGTCTATGTGAATGCGGGGATTCGTTCTCTTGCCATTTCCGGTGACAACAACACCATCGTGATGAAGCGAGGCTGCTCTGTGGGTGATATCGTCATCCGGGGCGAGGGCAACACCTTGCAGCTGAACGGCAAGGCCGACACTCTCCTGGTGGAAGGCCGTGACAACACCGTGTCCGGCAGCGGCCGTGTCCAGAATGTGACCCTGAACACCCAGTATTGTGACCTGAAGGTCTCCAAGGGCAGCCTGACCAAGTGGAGCGGCTATGATCTCAATGGTGTTGAAATCGCTCTGGACTGCCCCAATCATCTGCCTGCCGGTGATGTGCTGAAGGCCACTGCCAACCTCACCGTCCCCGAGGAGCACCAGGGTAAGCTGTGCACCGGTTCCTGGTATCTGAACGGGGAGCTTATGGCCCAGGAGACCGTCCTGCTGGGCGTGGATACCCCCGTTTCTGCTATCACCCCCAACTACACCCATGATCTGGAACAGAACGGCAGCCTGGAATTTGTTCTGACTTACACCAACACCGATGGTGACAGCTATGACCAGAAGGCCTCTTCTGCGGTCATGCTGGACACCTTCTCCGACCTGGGTCTGGCAGACACCACCGTCACCCTGCATCTGCCCGACACCCTGCCTGCCGGTGAAAAGCTTCAGGTCACCGCCACACTGGACACCCCCGAAGAGGGGAAGGTCTGCCATGGCCGCTGGTATGTGGACGGCAAGGAAGTGGCTGACGGACCCTGCACTCTGGGCAAGAGCACGCCCTATCTGAGCTACAACTACGAGTATTACTACGGCATGCCCGAGACCAGCACTGTGAAGCTGGTGCTGACCTACACCACCGAAGACGGCCGCCGTCAGGAGGTCAGCAGCGAGGGTACCGTGAAGCTGGCCAACTTTGCAGACAACGGTATTGCCAGGGCTACTGCGACCCTGAAGGCCCCTGCCACGCTGGAACCCGGCGCAACCCTGAACGTGACCGCAGACCTGAAGTATCTGGAGGCCGGTAAGGCCTGCACGGCCACCTGGTATGTAGACGGTAAGGCCGTTTCCAATCAGTCTGTGGTCCTGGGTCAGGATGTCCCCAGCCTCAGCTATCAGTATACTTATACCGAAAAGATGAACCTGGACTCCTGGGTGAAGCTGGTCCTCTCCTACACCACCGAGGATGGCCGCAATCAGGAAGTTGCTGCTTCTGCCAACGTGAAGCTGAAGAACTACGGTTACCTGTATTACCACGACATCTCCGAGGAAGATGTGCTGAAGATGGTCACCAACTCCTATGCGGGCAACTATACCCTCAAGTGGGCCCAGGAGCACGACTATGATCCTGAGATCAAGACCGCCTGGGTGAACCTGAAGGGGTATTCCAGCAAGACCCAGTATCTGGTTTGGGTGAACCTGACCTACCAGCGGGTGAATATCTTCCAGGGTTCTCAGGGCAACTGGGAGCTGGTCCGTGAGTGCCTGTGCGGCTCCGGTAAGCCCTCTACTCCCACCATCAAGGGCGTGTTCACCACCTCTTATAAGCAGCCCTCCTGGAATTATGGTTCCTACTACTGCGGTCCCATTGTCCGCTTCCATGGAACCTCTGGCTATGCCTTCCATTCCAGACTCCAGTACTGGCCCATGAACTCCGACCGCTACTACGACGCCAGCATCGGCTATCCGATCAGTCATGGCTGCCTGCGTATGTACAACGACGATATCTGGTTCATGTACAACAACATCCCTAACGGCACCACCGTGGTGGTCCACTGATCAACCACATGCAATCGCCCGGACAAACTGTCCGGGCGATTTTTTATGGCTGATGATCCGGGTGGCGGGTGATGAAGGTCTCGTACAAACGGGAAAGGTCTTCCCAGGTCTCTTTGTCCAGGATCCCGGTCTCCTCCCGTGGGCCCTTGCTCTGGAGCCAGCGGAGATTGTGGGTGGTGTCCTCGTCCAGATGTCCGGTGACAGGTGTGCTCCGCACCGGATCGAAAACCTGTGCCAGGGCCAGGAACATTCCCTGGATGGGGTAGAGAAGGGGGGTGAACTGCCCGGGCAAGATATCTGCGCCGTGGTGGGGCAGAAGGGAAACCGAGCGGGGAGGGGCCAGCTGTCTCTGCACATCCTCGTAGGTTTGGACAATAGCATCCCAGGTGTGCTGGTCCACCTCCCCGGTGACGGACAGTTCAGCCTGACGTTGGAAGATCATCACAGCCTCCAGGGTGTCCTCGCCGAATTGACCATCGGCCCGGAGCCGTGGGATCTCCCGCTGGACGTGGGAGATGGCAGTGAGCATGGTCTGCAGATCACGGATGGCTTGTTCCATACATCCTCCTTTCAGTTGGGTTGACCATAGGTCAGGGTTTGTCCGGGGAACTGGTCAGGCTGGCGGGCCAAGGATTCCTGCAGTTCGGCCGGGGAGAAGCTGCGGAAGGGGAAGAAATCATCGTTCAGCAGCACCGTCCGGTCGATGGCCAGGAATCGCTCCACCAGCACGTCCCAGGTCCTCTCGTCCACCGAACCGGTCTCCGGCAGTCCGGCGCTCCTCTGCAGGGCCATGACAGCGTTCCGGGTCTGAGCTCCAAAGACCCCGTCGATGGTCACGAAAGGGATCTCCAAATAGAACTGAGACAGGACCGAAAGCAGATACTGGAGAAGTGAGACCTGCTCCCGCAGATCGGCGGCGTTGAATGCCTCGTAGTCAAAGAGGAGACTGCCAAACTGCTGGCCCTCACTGGCCAGTTCGGAAAGCTGAAGAATGCCGGTGTAGATGCGGACCAGGGTGTTCCAGGTGGCCTTGCCCAAAATGCCGTCTGCTGTCAGGTCAAAGATACCCTGGAAAGCCCGGACGGCCTCCTGGGTCTCCAGTCCGTAGTATCCGTTTCTCCGGGTGATCTTGGGGATGGCGGGGTATGCCTGGGAGATCCGGTCCAGCATGACCTGTGCGATGCGAATGGAAGGGCTGGCATCTCCTAGGCGCATAGGAGTCCCTGGATAGGAGGTGCGGAAGGCCTGGACAGGAGCGTCCACCACCAGTTCAATGTCCTCTCCGTAGTAAGTGGTCAGGATCTCCAGAGAGTTGCGTCCCTCCCGGGCCAGATATTCGCTGCCCCATTGGGAAAGACCGTCGCACTGGGATGTGGTCCCATTGCAGAACCTGGCGGCCAAAGGCTCTACGAAGCCTTGTCGGCGGATGTAGTCGTTGAAAAGTTCATCCACCAGTACGCTGACGCTGTCGAAAATGTTCCGTCCTTTGATGAATTTCTGGTCATAGGCCGTGGAGTTGGTGATCTGGAATGGATAGCTACGGCTGGGGTAGAATTCGGTGTACACCCGGTTCAGGGCGAAGGAAATCTGGGCCAGGATGTTGGCCCGGAGGGCCGAGGGTTCCCAGGTGGGATAGATTTCGCTGGAAGCTACATTTTTGATGTAGTCAATAAAGGGAACGGTTACATTTTCCACATCCCACTCTGGGGGACCCAGATGGACGGTGATATAGGTGGGGATGTAAGGTCGGACGGTAATGGGCATAGCGGTCTCCTTTCTCAAAGCTCCTGGGGGGTGATATCCACCTCATCCACGGCCATGCCGTCCACAGGGCTTTGGGGGATGAGGGGAAGATCCTGATAACTGATGATCCCGGGGAAAATCTGTACACCGTGGATCACCAGCAGATGATAGCCTGCCCGTTCTACCCAGATGTCACAAAGGGCGTAGGGATTGGATCGGTCTGGGGTCTGGCTGGTTTCCAGTGCGGGACTTGGAATGGTAATGGGGGAAGTGGTCCCACTCCGCCCGCTGGTCTGGAGCGTTACCAGATCGGTCCCCCCCGAGCCGTGACGGACCACGGAGATGGAAGCGTCCCGGACAGGAAGTTCCCCCCGGCTGGTGAAGACCCGAACGATCAGTGTGCCGGTGTCGGCCATGGTATCGCCCTCCTTTCCGGTCATTCTATGCGGGTAGTCTGTCCCAATTGACTTTTTCCCGTGGATACAGTAAACTGAACCAAAATAAAAGGGGGACGTTTTATGCGCATTACCTTTTTGTATCACAGTTCTTTTCTGGTGGAATTGGAGACCTGCACCCTTCTTTTCGACTGGTATACCGGGGACCTGCCGGAGGTGGACCGGTCCAAGCCATTATATGTGTTCAACAGCCACCATCATGGAGATCATTACTCGCCGGAAATCTTTCGTCTGGGGATGGAGGATGCCTGGTATATTCTGGGGAATTGTATCCGCCTGTCGGCCAAACGAAAGGCGGCCTATGCCATTGATGAGGAGCATGTCTTCCGCCTGGGTGGGGGACGTACCTTGGACCTCCATGGTCTGCATATTGAGACCCTGACCTCCACCGACTCCGGTGTGGCCTTTCTGATTGAAGTGGAGGGCAAGACCATTTACCACGCCGGAGACCTCCATTGGTGGCACTGGGAGGGAGAACCTGCCCCCTGGAACCGGGACATGGAACGGGACTTTAAGAAGGAGATGGAAACCCTTCGCAGCCGCACCATAGATGTGGCTTTTCTGGTCCTGGACCCCCGGCAGGAAAAGGACTACTGGCTGGGGTTTGACTACACCATGAGACTGGCGGACATTCGCCAGGTTTTCCCCATGCACAGCTGGGAGGAGTTCTGGATCACCAAAAAGCTGCTGGACGATCCCTACAGTGAGCCCTACCGGGATATGGTCCATGTGATTCGTTACAACGGTCAGAAATTCGAACTGGAGGGCTGAGATGTTCATATACCATGCTGGTCAGACCTGTTTGGGTCTGACCGGATCTCTTAGAAAGGACAGGATACCATGACGGAAGTAGTCGCAGCCCTCATTTGGGAGGGGGAACGATTTTTGGCCTGCCAGCGGCCGGCCCACAAGGCCAGAGGACTTCTCTGGG
>JAFZEB010000106.1 GCA_017560855.1 Ruminiclostridium sp. | reverse complement strand
GTCATGGAGGGCCGGGAAGAGGGGGCGCCCCAGGTCCTTCGGGAGGAGGCTGCTCCCCACGGCTCTCTGCAGGGGGAGGAGGGAGAATTGGGGGTCCTGCCTGCCCCGATGCCCCAGAGTAAAAGTGACTTTCCTGTGGGAGTGGTCTTTCTGGGGGAGGGAAGCCTGGACATGGTTCCCCATCTTCAGGCCTTTATCCGTCATGAGTTGGGGGATATGCGGGCCTATCAGGCCCTGGCCAAGCGGACGGGAGGCCCCCAGGCCCGGGTCTTCCAGGCCATGGCCCAGGAGGAGAAGACCCATGCAAAACGGCTTTCAGCGGCCTGTTTTCTCATTTCCGGGATCCGTTTCTGGCCGGAAGGGGGCAAGGCCACGCCGCCGGCATCGTACTTAGGGGCCCTCCGCCAGCGGTTTGGGGAGGAGCAGACCGGAATGGCGGCCTATCTGGCCGGGGCAGAGGCCACCTCGGACCCCTGTCTCCGCCAGCTTTTCCTGGAACTTGCCCGGGAGGAGTGGGAGCACGCCTGTAAGATCCGGGCCCTGGTAGAAAATGCGTGACCTGTGCGGGCGGCTGATAGCCGCCCCTACATGGGATACGGACCGAGCGGGTATGTAGGGGCGGATAGTATCCGCCCGCGGGGTTATCGTGGGATGGTCAGATCCGCTTTACATTCCCCGAAATGTCCGTCAGGGCCCGGGAGACCTCCATCTCTGCCTTCCCGCACCGGGCCAGATCCCCCAGGGAGAGCATCCCCACGAGTTTTCCCTCCTCTGCCACCGGCAGCCGCCGGACCTGGTGGAGGGACATGAGTTGGGCGGCCTGACGGATGTCATCCTCCGGCAGGAGGAAGGAGGGATTCCGGGACATCACCGACCGGACCGGGACCTGGCTGGGGTTCTCTTCCGGGGCCACGCACCGGAGAACGATGTCCCGGTCGGTGACGATACCCAGGAGCCGTCCCCCGGGCCCGCAGACGGGGAGGGAACCCACATTATGCCGGGAGAGAAGCCGGGCCGCCAGGGCTACGGACTCTCCCGGATCAATGGTGACCACATTTCGGTTCATGACTTCGCTTACCTGCAAAAAACCACCTCATTTCCTTTTCCATAGTTTGGGCGGGAAATGAGGTGGTTATGCAGACTTTTGAGAGGGGGCGAGGCTTATTTCTGTTTCAGGTCCAGGTTTCGCTTCAAGGGGGCGATCCCCCGCCAGGCGAAGGCCTTGTGGGCGAACTCCTTTCGGAAGGCCTTGTTGCTGAGACCCTCCAGGTCCTCCATGGTCAGGGAGGTGGTCAGGTTCTCACGGAATTCAGGCAGTGTGGATAACTCTGCTGTCTTATTGTGGGGACAGGCCTTCTGGCACAGGTCACAACCCCACACCGTGGGGCTTTCCTGAACCTTTTTTTCCACATCCGGTGGAAGTTCTCCCTTCTGCTGGGTCCAGTCCGAGAGACATTTGGACACATCGCAGCCCTGGTCGGTGAGGGCCCCGGTGGGGCATGCCTTCTGACAGGCCTTGCAGTTGTCCGGGCAGATGGTCCCCTGGGAGGGCCCGGTGGAGGGCAAAGCCAAGTCGGTCAAAATGGTCCCCAGGAACACATAGGAGCCGTAGGGGGGCACCATCCGCAGACCGTGACCGCCCTTGTGGCCCACCCCCGCCAGCTCTGCCGCCGCCAGCTCGGGGATGGGAGAGTTGTCCGCCCCGGGCAGGAAGGTGTGGCCGGGGTGCAGGTCCCGGAGGGCCTGGCAGACCCCTTCCAGCCGACGGGTCAGGACCTGGTGGTAGTCCTCGCCCCGGCAGTAGAGGGAGAGGTTGCCGGGGGTGTCCCCGGCGTAGTAGGGGAAGGCGGCCACCAGCACCGTGGCTGCCCCGGGGCAGAGGGTTTCGATCTTTTCCCGTGCTCCATCGTCCAGAAAAGACTGGAGGCCGCCCAGTTCGGCGGCGCCCCACGCCGCCGCACCGGCGGCCGTCCAGATATGATTCATATTGTCAGATTACTTGCGCTTTGCGTCGCGGGCTTCCATAGCAGCCAGCTCACGCTGTGCGTCACGCAGGGACAGGTTCACACGGCCCTTCTCGTCGATATCGGTGACCTTGACCCAGACCATGTCGCCGATGTTGACCACGTCTTCCACCTTCTCCACGCGCTTTTCAGCCAGCTTGGAGATGTGGACCATGCCGTCCTTGCCGGGAGCCAGCTCAACGAAGGCGCCGAAGGTCAGGATGCGGACGACCTTGCCGTAGTACAGCATGCCCACCTCGGGAACGAAGACGATGGTGTCGATCATCTTCTTTGCGATGTCGCAGCAAGCTGCATCGGGGGATGCAATGTGGATGGTGCCGTCGTCCTCGATGTCGATCTGAGCGCCGGACTCGGCGGTGATCTTCTGGATGACGGAGCCGCCCTTACCGATGACCTCACGGATCTTGTCGGGGTCGATCTTCATGGTGATCATCTTGGGTGCGTACTTGGAGACCTCTGCACGAGGCTCAGCGATGCAGGGCAGCATGATCTCGTCCAGGATAGCGAAACGAGCATCCTTGGTGATCTCCAGAGCTTCCTTGATGATGGCGTGGGACAGACCGTCGTTCTTGATGTCCATCTGGATGGCGGTGATACCGGTCTTGGTGCCTGCCACCTTGAAGTCCATCTCGCCGTGGAAGTCTTCCACGCCCTGGATGTCGATGAAGGTGGTGAAGGAACCGTCGTCGTCCTGGATCAGGCCGCAGGAGATGCCGGCAACGGGAGCCTTGATGGGCACGCCTGCGTCCATCAGAGCCAGGGTGGAACCGCAGATGGAGCCCTGAGAGGTGGAACCGTTGGAGGACACGACCTCAGAGACCACGCGGATGGCGTAGGGGAACTCTTCCACGGAGGGGATGACGGGCTCCAGAGCACGCTCTGCCAGAGCACCGTGGCCCTTCTCGCGGCGGTTGACGGAACGAGCGCCACGAGCTTCGCCCACGGAGTATGCGGGGAAGTTGTAGTGGTGCATATAGCGCTTCTCCTCCTCAGGCCAGATGGTATCCAGCTTCTGGCAGGCGGAGAGGGTGTTCAGGGTAGCGATGGACAGGACCTGGGTCTGGCCGCGGGTGAACAGGCCGGAACCGTGGACGCGGGGCAGAACGCCGACCTCGGAAGCCAGAGGACGGATCTCGTTCTTCTGACGGCCGTCCACACGGTGGCCTTCCAGCAGCCATGCCTTGACGATCTTCTTCTGGAACTTGTAGGTGATCTCGTCCAGATACTGGTCCATCTCGGGGAACTCTTCCAGGAAGAGCTCGTGCCAGCGGTCGATCAGCTTGTTCCAGCGCTCCTCACGGACGTTCTTGTCGTCGGTGTCCATAGCGGCCTTGGCCTCGTCCATGGTAGCCTCCACGATCTTGTTGAACAGGACCTCGTCGAAGTCAGCGTGGTCGTAGGTCATCTTTTCCTTGCCGATCTCAGCAACGATGCCGTTGATGAAGTCCACCTGAGCCTTGATCTCCTCGTGAGCCTTCAGGATAGCGTCGTACATGATGTCGTCGGGCAGCTGGTCAGCGCCTGCTTCGATCATGACAACCTTGCCTGCGGTAGCGGCAACGGTCAGGTCCAGCTTGGAGACGTTCTTCTGCTCCTGGGTGGGGTTCATGACGATCTGGCCGTCCACATAGCCCACTTCCAGGCAGCCGATGGGGCCAGCCCAGGGAATGTTGGACACGGACAGGCAGGCAGAAACGCCCACCATAGCGGCTGCCTCGGGGGAGCACTCACGGTCCACGGACATGACGGTGCAGGTCACGACCACGTCGTTGCGGAAGTCACCGGGGAACAGGGGACGGATGGAACGGTCGATGACGCGGGATGCCAGAACGGCGGGCAGGGAGGGCTGACCCTCGCGGCGCATGAAGGAACCGGGGATGCGGCCCACTGCGTACAGCTTCTCTTCGAAGTCAACGGACAGGGGGAAGAAATCCACGCCGTCACGGGGACGGGGCGCGGCGGTGACAGCCACCAGAACGGTGGTCTCGCCGTACTTGACCAGTGCGGATGCGTTGGCCAGTTCAGCCACCTTGCCGAACTCCAGGGAGAAGGGACGGCCTGCGATCTCGGTGGTGAAAACGCGGTTGTTAAACTGCTTCTTGGTGATGATAGTTGCCATATGCGACTCCTTTCTGTTGTAAAAAATGGTCGTGGCGGAGAGATTGCCTGATTTAGCACTTGAAGGCATGTCCGACCCTCGGGCATACGTTCAAAGGCTAAAGTGGGCAGGGATCTCTCCGCAGGGTTTGTTTTTTGAAAAAAGGGCGGTGCAGTTTCCTACACCGCCCTTTTTGATTATCAAGCTACGATAAGCTAGTGTAAGCTTTGTCACGCTCGTCACCTTTTGCGGGCGGGTCGATAAGCCCTCCGACTCCGGGCAAATCCATCCAGGCCTGACGGCCTTTCTTGGGTTTTGCCCATGCGCTCCGGTCTTAGTCTCCCCTGCAAAAGGGCCTCACGCTTCTATCTTACTTACGGATGCCCAGCTTAGCGATCAGAGCACGGTAACGCTCGATGTCCTTCTTTGCCAGGTAGTCCAGCAGCTTGCGGCGCTTACCGATCATCTTGTACAGGCCACGGCGGCTGTGGTTGTCGTGGATGTGAACCTTCAGGTGCTCGGTCAGCTCGTTGATGCGAGCGGTCAGGATAGCGACCTGGACCTCGGGGGAACCGGTGTCGGTCTCATGGGTGCGGTTAGCTTCGATAACTGCGGTCTTTTCGTCCTTACGAATCATGGGAATAATCCACCTTTCAAAATATTTCCCTCTGACTGAGTGACGGGCGGGTGTGATCCTGTACAACAGGCATTTGGACCCGGGACTAAGTCATGGGCTCTTGTGCGCTCTTTCACGCATACGCCACATAGTATACCACCGGGGAGACAAAAAGTAAAGGGTCATTTTTGCCAAAGGCCAGGGTTTTCAAGGGGTTTGCCCCGTGGTTTTCGTTGACATTTTTCACGGTTGTCTTTACAATGGGAGGAACCAACGACAAGAATTTGGGAGGTGTCCCGTGAAAAAATTACGCATTCTTCGGATGGTCCTGCACAAGACCAAAGCAGATCGCCTGGTGTTGGGCTTTGTGGTCTTTCTACTGGTGGTGAGCGGTATCCTGTGGGCCGTGGAACCCGGCATGACCACCTATCGGGAGGCCTTGTGGTACTGCTATGCCATCATCTCCACTTCGGGCTTCGGCGACTTTGTGGCTGTGACCTTTGTGGGGCGGGTCTGCTCCATTCTGGTGACCATCTACGCCATTTTCGTCATCGGCATCGT
>JAFZEB010000105.1 GCA_017560855.1 Ruminiclostridium sp. | reverse complement strand
AGCTTACACCAAGTTTGCTTTCCGCTTCCTGATCCCCATCGTCATGGCGATCGTTCTGTACACTCAGATTCAGGCATTCTTCCTCTAATCAAAACAAACGTGCTGGTACTGCTGTACCAGCACGTTTCTTTTTGTGAATATGCGGCCTGCTGCGCGCGCCCAATGGGCACACTGACAGGCCGAGAAGTGTTTTCTGCC
This sequence comes from Ruminiclostridium sp., assembly GCA_017560855.1. GTDB lineage: Bacteria > Bacillota > Clostridia > Oscillospirales > Oscillospiraceae > Evtepia. Next base: position 3,587 of record JAFZEB010000105.1, on the reverse strand, counting down.
ACGCACATGTCGCGCCAGAAAACTTACTTGACTTTATTTCGCCTCTGCGGAAGCGAAACTCTGGGAGGCTCTTCCCGCAAATAGTAACCCCCGCTCGACTGAGCGGGGGTGTTTTTGTTTGTATCAGGTTTTCTTCTCCACCATGGACCGTCTCCAAACGCCGGTGCGTTCGTAGAGATAACCCAGAGGGACGGAGGAGGCCGGGGCAATGGCACAGGCCCAGAAGATGCCCACCAGGCCCATGGTGTGGTTCAGGATGAGAGCCAGGACCACACGGACCACGATGCAGTTGAGCAGGCTGGAGAACAGGGCAAACATGGGGTGACCCGCACCCGTGGGCAGAGCGTTGTACACCATGAAGCTGGCGTAGAAGATCTGACCCAGGATCTCGATACGCAGGTTCTGCAGGGCGATGGCCATGGTCACGGCATCGGGATTGAAAATGCTCAAAATCTGGGGAGCAAAGAGCTCAATAAGAAGAATGATGACTGCCGAGACCCCCAGGGAGATCCGCATGGCGATGTGGACGGTCTTGCTGGCCCGGTCGAACTTCTGGGCACCGATGCACTGGGCCACCATGGTGGTGGCCGCAGAGTACATGGCCAGGGTGGACATGAGGGCCACGTCCTTGATCTTGGCGCAGATGCCGCTGGCGGCCGAGGCCTCCACCCCGTAGCGGTTGACGAGGAAGATCATGGCCAGCCAGGACAGGCCTACCACGGTCATCTGGATGGCAGCGGGGATGCCCAGCTTGATGACCTGGACCAGCTTTTCCTTGTCCATTTTCTCCTGATAGAACCGAAGGTTCAACCCAAAAAGCTCTCTGTGGGCGAGGACATAGCGGAAACACACCAGGAAGGAGGCCATCTGGGACAGAACGGTGGCCAGGGCCGCACCCCGGACCCCCCAGTGAAGGACACCCATGAAAAGGATATCCAGGGCAATGTTGCACCCGGCGGTGACCGCCACGCAGTAGAAGGGCTGCTTGGAGTTGCCCACCGACCGAAGCATGGCCGCCAGGGCGTTGTACCCAAAGATGAAGGGCAGACCCACGGCGCAGATCCCCAGGTAAACATCAGCCGCATCCAGGGCGGGAGCCTCCAGAGCCACCAGGATGGGACGGCCCAGGAGGAAGAGGGCCATCATGGTTAAGCTGCCTGCCGTGACCGCAAAGGCAAAGAGGGTCCGGTTGGTCAGGACCCGGTTGGCGTGATCCTTACTGCCAAAATATTGGCCCATGAGGATGTTGCCGCCGGTGGTGATGCCCATGATGATCTGGGTGAGAATGACCATCACCTGGCTGGAATTGTTGATGGCCGAAATGCCATCCTTGCCGATGAACCACCCGGCGATGATCAGGTCCGTGATGGAATAGGCCGACTGAAGCAGCGAAGACAGCAGCACAGGGGCTGCAAAGACAACAAGTTTTTTCCAAATGACGCCTTCCGTCAGGTCTGTTTGGCGCATGGTTTGACTCCCCCCTCGGAGTTTTGGTAATACTAATTAAATAGTATAGCACAGTTCCCTCGGTTTTGAAAGAAAAACCATCCGAGATCTCCATCTTCTCTCCCTTGCCACCCAATGGTTTCTGTGATATGATAGAATGTCAAAAACCTATGGAAATCAATGGAAAACCGCTGGTTTCCGCCCCAAAGAAAGGATGATTCCTTTTGAAGATCATTATTATCGGTGCCGGCAAGGTGGGCTCCACCCTGGCCGACTTCCTCTCCCAGGAAGGCCACGACATCACCATCATTGATAACAACGACGCAGCGATCCACCGGGCCAGCGACACCCTGGATGTTATGTGCATCAAGGGGCCCGGTGCCGTCCCCTCCCTCCTGCGTGAGGCAGGCGCAGAGGAGGCTGACCTCCTGCTGGCCACCACCAATATGGATGAGGTGAATATGCTCTGCGCCCTCACCGCCAAGCGTCTGGGCACCAAGCACACCATCGCCCGCATCCGTGACGTGGCCTACACCGATGACCTGGCCGCCCTGCGGAAGGATCTGAACATCGACACGGTCATCAACCCCGAGTATTCCACCGCCATGGAGATCTCCCGCCTTCTGCGTTTCCCTGCCGCCGCCAACGTGGAGACCTTCTTCCGGGGCAAGGTGGAGATGATCGGCATCAAGCTCAAGCCCACCGACTCCATCGTGGGCCACCCCCTGTCCGACCTCTTCGGCAAGACCAAGGGGATCCTCTTCTCTGCCGCCGAGCGGGATGGGGAGGTCATCATTCCCCACGGCTCCTTCGTGCCCCAGGCCGGAGACAAGCTGTTTGTCACCGGTACCCCCAAGGATCTCTATGCCTATCTGCGCTCCCTGGGCCGTGACCTGCCCAAGGTGGGCTCGGTCTTTATCGTGGGCGGCAGCCGTGTAGCCCATTACCTGGCCAAGATCCTCCTGCCCATGGGCGTCCGGGTCACCCTGGTGGAGAGCAACGAAAAGCACTGCCGCCTCCTGTCCGAGTCTCTCCCCGGTGCCCTCATCCTCCACGGGGACGGCACCGACCACGAGCTGCTGATCTCCGAGCACTTCACCAACAACGATGCCTTCATCGCCCTCACCGGCCGTGACGAGGACAACCTCATCTCCGCCATGTATGCCCAGCAGCAGGGCCTGCGGAAGGTGGTGGCCAAGTGCAGCCACGAAAACTATGCTTCCGTGGTCCGGGCCGCCGGTCTGGACTCCATCGTGGCCCCCAAGCTGGTCACCGTGGAACGGATCCTCCGTCTGGTCCGAGCCCTGCAGGACAAGAGCGGCAGCATCATGACCGCCCTGTATCGGATCGCTGACACCGGAGCCGAAGCCGCTGAGTTTATCCTGCGGGACATCACCCCCCACCTGGGGGAACCTCTTATGAACCTCCCCCTGCGCAAGGGATTCCTGATCGCTGCCCTCCTTCACGAGGAAAAGGTGGTCATCCCCTCCGGCCAGACCGTGCTGTCTGCCGGTGACCGGGTCATTGTCATCTCCCATGGTAAGAGCCTGCTGGCCTTCAAGGACATTTTTGAGGACTGAGCAGCCATGAATTATAAGCTGATGCTGCGCATGATGGGCCTCACCCTTCTGGTGGAGACCCTTCTGCTCCTGCTGCCCCTGGCGGTCACTTTGATCTACCGGGAAGACCCTGCCCCCTTCCTGTATACCATCCTGCCCCTGGCTCTGGCAGGGATCCTGCTGTCCCGGATCAAGTCCAGGTCAGACTTCTTCTCCCGGGAAGGCTTCGTGGTCGTTGGTCTGATTTGGGTGGTCCTTTCCCTCTTTGGCGCCCTTCCTTTCTGGTTCTCCGGCTATTTTGAGTGCTTCTCCGACTGCTTCTTCGAGGTGGTCTCGGGCTTTACCACCTCCGGAGCCACCATTCTGGCAGATATCGAACGCCTGCCCAGAGGCATCCTGTTCTGGCGGTCCTTCACCTCCTGGATCGGCGGCATGGGGGTTCTCCTCTTCACCCTGGCTTTCCTGCCCAAGGTGGGCGGCCGCGCCCATGTCCTGGTCCAGGCGGAAGTCCCCGGTCCCATCTCCACCAAGCTGGTACCCAAGACCGTCCAGTCCGCCAAAATCCTTTATGAGATCTACTTT
>JAFZEB010000104.1 GCA_017560855.1 Ruminiclostridium sp. | reverse complement strand
CAACGCCCAGGTCAACCGGTATATGCGGGAACTGACTCTTCCTCCCGACTACAACAAAGACAACCAGATCAGACAGACCGCCGGTGCGCTGTCCAAGGAGCTTCTCTACATGAAGTTCCTACAGGGCATCCCCCTGGTGGGAGCCGTGGGCGGCGTCTACGACGTGGTCTATATGAAAAATATCACCGAATACGCCAAGATCAAATACCAGAGAAGATTTCTTCGCACCAAAGGATAAGGAGAGGGATCGTTTATGCAGCACGAAATCACCACCGCCATTCCCCTGCTGGACAGCAAGGGCAACCTGACCCAGGCAGGCTTTGCCAAAAAGCTCCTGCCCGTCTACGACCGCTCCAAGGTCAAGGGCGGCTTTGCCCGCCTGAAGGAGTGGGACTACTATTATATTGGAAACGACTCTTTCGGCGTGGCCCTGACCATCGCTGACAACAGCTATATGGGCCTGGACTCGGTCTCCTTCCTGTCCTTCGAGGGCAAGCCCTGGGAAATCACCAAGAGCCCCATGCGGGTGATGCCCATGGGCAAGACCAACCTGCCCCCCACCTCTGCCAAGGGCGTCAGTGCCATCACCGGCAAGGGCTACCGGATGATCTTCCAGGTGGAAGAGGGCTGCCGAAAGCTCTTTGCCCACATGGATGACTTCAAGGATGGCCAGGCCATCGACATTAAGGTGACCCTGACCCAGGAGCCTGAGGAGTCCATGGTCATCTGCACCCCCTTTGAAAAGGAGGGCCACTTCTATTATAACCAGAAAATCAACTGCATGCGGGCCAGCGGTCAGGTGACCATCGGGTCTGACACCTACACCTTCCAGCCGGAGGATTCCTTCGGCGTGCTGGACTGGGGCCGAGGCGTCTGGACCTATCACAACACCTGGTACTGGGGCTCCGCCTCCGGCCTGGTGGACGGGGTGGACTTCGGCTTCAACATTGGCTACGGCTTCGGCGACACCTCCGCCGCCAGTGAGAACATGCTCTTCTACCAGGGCAAGGCCCACAAGCTCAGCCAGGTGACCTTCCATATCCCCATGAAGAAGGGCAAAGAGGACTACCTGAAACCCTGGACCTTCACCAGCGACGACGGCCGCTTTGAGATGGACTTCGTGCCCGTGATGAACCGGGCCTCCAACACCGATTTCAAGATTTTGAAATCTGACCAGAACCAGGTGTTCGGCAAATTCACCGGCACCGCCATCCTGGACGACGGCACCAAGCTGGAAGTCAAGGATCTGATGGGATTTGCAGAAAAAGTCGAGAACAAGTGGTAAGAAAAAAATCCGGAATCGTGATGATTCCGGATTTTTTCACTCCTATATTACCATAAAATGAGGAAAATTTCAAGTCTTGACCTTTTCCCCGGTCCGGTGTATTGAGAATAGGAGGTGATCTCTATGCAAGAAAATATGACCGCCCTGGTGAGCGCATTCGCCCGGGCCTGGCACACAGAACACGCCCTGCTGCCCGTCCATGCTGACCCTCTGGCAAAACAGTTTCTGGGAGAACACGACTACGCCCTCATTGGCCAACACATGGCCCAGGGCATTGATTTCTTCTCCCCCGGTTTTGAGGGAAACGACGAAGATGCTCTGGCCCACATCGTCACCCACCATCTGGCCCCATCCCCTGTGGGGCGGTCGGCCTTCTGGGAGGATGCCCTGAAGACCGCCGTTTCTCTGGGGACCACCCAGCTCCTCATCCTTGGGGCAGGCTATGAGACCTTCCCCTATCGTCAGCCGGAATGGTCAAAGAAACTGACCATCTTTGAACTGGATCGGACCGAAGAGCAACAAGCAAAGCTGCTCCGTCTGGAAAACACCGGGATCTCCATCCCCAATAATGTCTGTCACATAGCCGCAGACCTGACCGATCCAGACTGGACCGCTCCCCTGCTGGCTGCTGGTTTTTCCAAAAATAAGACCACTTTTTGCTGCCTGATGGGCCTGACCTACTACCTGCCCCGTGCAGAGTTTCCCCGCATCATCGACGCCCTGGGGGAGCGGATGCCTCAGGGAAGTTCCCTGGTCTTTGACTATCCCACCCCAAGACTGTCCCAGCCCCAGATCGATCTGGCCCAGGGCGCTGGGGAACCCATCCGGGGATTGTACACCTTCCGGGAGATGGAGACCCTTCTCCCCCGCCGGGGCTTTCTGGTCTACGAGCATCTGACACCGGCTGACATCACCGCTCGGTTTTTTGCCAGCCATAATGCCGTGTCTCCCCATCCGACCATGGAAGCCGCCTCCGGGGTCAACTACTGTCTGGCGGTGAAAAAGGACCCGGGTCCTTGACAAGTCCCATTAAATTTTGTAGGATACTGTGTTATCATTTTTCCCGCGAAAGAGGCGTATCCCATGAAATTTTTAAGCACCAACGGTAAGGGTCTGGCTCTCTGCCTGGCTATCGCCATTCCTGCCTGGCTCCTGGGTCAGGCCTTCCCCATCATCGGCGGCCCCATCATTTCCATCCTGCTGGGCATGCTGGTGACCATCCCCATCAAGGACAAGACCAACCTGGCCGCAGGCATCAAGTTCACCTCCAAGAAGATCCTTCAGTGGGCGGTCATCCTCCTGGGCTTCGGTCTAAACCTGGGTGTCATTCTGGAAACCGGTGTGCAGTCCCTGCCCATCATCGTCTGCACCATCACCACTTCCCTGGTCATTGCCTGGGTCCTCCAGAAAACCATGCACATGCCCAGCAAGATCGCCACCCTCATCGGCGTGGGTTCCTCCATCTGCGGCGGCTCTGCTGTGGCGGCCACCGCCCCGGTGATTGACGCAGACGACGAGGAAGTGGCCCAGGCTATCTCGGTCATTTTCTTCTTTAACGTCCTGGCGGCCATCATCTTCCCCGTGCTGGGCAGCGCCATCGGCTTTGACACCACCTCCGGCGAGGCCTTCGGTATCTTCGCCGGCACCGCCATCAACGACACCTCTTCGGTCACTGCCGCTGCCTCCACCTGGGACAGCATGTGGGGCCTGGGCACCCAGACCCTGGACAAGGCGGTCACCGTGAAACTCACCCGGACCCTGGCCATCATCCCCATCGTCCTGGTGCTGGCTATGATCCGGGCCAAAAAGGAAGGGGCCGAGCAGGGCCAGAAGGTCAACATCAAGTCCATCTTCCCCTTCTTCATCCTCTACTTTGTGGGGGCTTCCATCATCACCACCGTGGCCGTTTCCCTGGGTGTGGATGCCAGCGTATTTGCCCCCATCAAGACCCTGAGCAAGTTCTTTATCGTCCTGGCCATGGCTGCCATCGGCCTGAACACCAACATCGTCAAGCTCATCAAGTCCGGCGGCAAGCCCCTCATCCTGGGTGCCTCCTGCTGGGCGGGTATTACCATCGTGAGCCTGCTGATGCAGAGAGTGATGGGACTGTGGTAATTGGAATTGGATAAACGAAAAGACCGCCCTTGGGCGGTCTTTTTTGTTGGCGGACTTGCCAGTGTGCACCACCGGCTGGTGCGTGGACGT